>NZ_JBFADP010000022.1:0-113157 GCF_040641415.1 Streptomyces sp. NPDC020875
ATGCCGGGCCGGACGGGGTTCAGTCCTCCGGCGGCGGCCATTCGTCGCCCCAGGCCGCGTCGCGGGCGTCCTTGTAGAGCGGCCCCTGGCGCTTGCCCCCGGGACGCCCTCGTGGTCTTCAGCGGTGTCTCGGGGTCCGGCAAGTCGTCCCTGGCGTTCGGGACGGTCTACGCGGAGGCGCAGCGCCGCTACTTCGAATCCGTCGCCCCCTACGCCCGTCGGCTGATCCATCAGGTGGGCGCCCCGGTGGTGGGCGAGATCACCGGACTGCCGCCCGCGGTCTCGCTGGAGCAGCGCCGGTCCGCCCCGTCGTCCCGTTCGTCGGTGGGCACGGTCACCACGCTCTCCAACTCGCTGCGGCTGCTGTTCTCCCGGGCCGGTGACTATCCACCCGGCGCGGAGCGGCTCGACTCGGACGCCTTCTCGCCGAACACCGCCGCCGGGGCGTGCCCCGGATGCCAGGGGCTGGGCCGGGTCCACGAGACGGACGAGGGCCTGCTGGTCCCCGATCCGTCCCGGTCCGTCCGGGAGGGCGCGATCGCCGCCTGGCCGGGCGCCTGGCAGGGCAAGAATCTGCGGGACGTCCTGGACGCGCTGGGGTACGACGTGGACCGGCCCTGGCGCGAGCTGCCGGCGGCCGACCGGGAGTGGATCCTCTTCACCGACGAGCAGCCGGTGGTGACGGTGCATCCGGTCCGGGACGCGGACCGGATCCAGCGGCCGTACCAGGGGACGTACCAGAGCGCCCGGCGCTATGTGCTGCACACCTTCGCCACCTCGAAGAGCCGGACCCTGCGGGCCCGGGCGGAGCGGTTTCTGCGCTCGGCGCCCTGCGCCCGGTGCGGCGGGGCCCGGCTGCGGCCCGAGGCGCTGGCGGTGACCTTCGCGGGCCGGACGATCGCCGAACTCGCGGCCCTGCCGCTGGACGGACTGGCCGAGGTGCTGGCGGCGGCCGAGGGGGACGCGGCGGCCCGGGTACTGACGGCCGATCTGCTGGCCCGGATCGCCGCCGTCACCGAACTCGGCCTGGGCTATCTCTCCACCGACCGGCCCGCGCCCACGCTCTCCAGCGGGGAGTTGCAGCGGCTGCGGCTCGCGACCCAGCTCAGGTCGGGGCTCTTCGGTGTGGTCTATGTGCTCGACGAGCCGTCGGCGGGGCTGCATCCGGCCGATACCCGGTCGCTGCTGACCGTCCTCGGCCGGCTGAAGGCGGCGGGCAACTCGGTCTTCGTGGTGGAGCACCATCTGGACGTGATGCGGGCCGCGGACTGGATCGTCGACGTGGGCCCCGGCGCGGGCGACCGCGGCGGGCGGATCCTGCACAGCGGTCCGCCCGAGGGGCTGGCGGCGGTGGCGGAGTCGGCGACGCGCCGTTTCCTGTTCGGCGGTGGCACCGGGGGCGGCTCCGGTGGCGGTCCCGACGGTGGTTCCGGCGACCGTCCACCAGGGGGTCCGGCGGCGGCCGAAACACCGCAGCCGAGGCGCGAGGCGTCGGAGTGGCTCTCCCTCGGCCCGGTGACCCGGCACAATCTGCGCGATGTCCGGGTCCGGATCCCGCTCGGTGTGCTGACCGCCGTCACCGGCGTGTCGGGTTCGGGCAAGTCGACGCTGGTCGGGGAGATCACCGGGGACGTGCCCGGGGTGGGCCGGCTGGTGACCGTGGACCAGAAGCCAATCGGCCGTACGCCCCGGTCCAATCTCGCCACCTACACCGGGCTGTTCGACACCGTCCGCAAGCTCTTCGCCGCCACCGACGAGGCCCGCACCCGCGGCTACGGCGCGGGGCGGTTCTCGTTCAATGTCGCGGGCGGGCGGTGCGAGGAGTGCCAGGGCGAGGGGTTCGTCGCGGTCGAGCTGCTCTTTCTGCCCAGTACCTACACGCCCTGCCCGGTCTGCGCGGGCGCCCGGTACAACGAGGAGACCCTGGCGGTACGCCACCGGGGGCTGACCGTCGCCGAGGTGCTGGATCTGTCGGTGGAGGCGGCGGCCGTCCGGTTCGCGGACGTCCCGGCGGCGGCCCGCAGTCTGTCGACCCTGCTGGACGTGGGCCTCGGCCATCTGCGGCTGGGGCAGCCCGCGACCGAGCTGTCCGGCGGTGAGGCGCAGCGGATCAAGCTGGCGAGCGAGTTGCAGCGGTCGCGCCGGGAACGGACGGTGTACGTCCTGGACGAGCCGACCGCCGGACTGCACCCGGCGGATGTCGAGGTGCTGATGCGGCAGCTGAACGGGCTGGTGGACGCCGGGCACTCGGTGGTCGTGGTGGAGCACGACATGACGGTGGTCGCGGGCGCCGACTGGGTGGTGGATCTGGGACCGGGCGGCGGCGGCGCTGGCGGCCGGGTGGTCGCCGAGGGCACACCCGCCGAGGTGGCGTCGGCGCCGCAGAGCCGCACCGCCCCGTGGCTGGCCCGGGCCCTGCCCGTACGACCCGCCGTCTGACGAGGCCGCCACGACCGGCCCGCCGTACGACTCACTCCCCCACCCCGGCGGATCGGGTACGTACGCAGATCGCCACGACGCCCGGCCCGGTTCCGCCGGGTGCGCCCCCGGGCCGGGCCGGGTCCGTCGCATCCCGGGAGACCACCCCTCGGCGCTCCGCCAGGGGGCCACCCGCCGTCGCGCGTCGCACGCGCCGCAGACCGCGGTCTCCGCCCACCGGGTGGACGGCGCTGCTGATGCTCCTATCGGCAGTCAAGGGCTACTGAGAACTGAGAGTGGCCCGGTCAGGTTTTGTAGGGGTACAGAGCGACGCTCGCCGATCCGACGCTGACCTGCACCCAGGACTCGTCCATGCTGTTGGGAATGGGTGATGCCAGGTCGAAAAGCACGGGCCAGTGGCCCATCCGGAGGTAGCCGGCGCCGTCGTCGGTCAGGTGGAGGCGACCACTCATGATCACCTGGTCGCCTTCCTGCCGGAGTTCCGGCTCGGCGGCAGTGGCCGGCCGGGTGTTCCGGCCCCAGTGGATGTCCTCGTCGACGGTCCATTCGATGAGGTGGCGGCCATCCGCTTCGCCCGGATCACCATGCCAGCGCACCACGGCGGTTCCGATGGAGGTGTGAACCCGAACGGTCATGTGCTGCCGCGGGGGCTGCGGCAGGCTCTCCGTGCGGACGAACATCGTCTCATCATCCATGACGTCCCGCCTCAGGTTCGAGGAATTGTTGGGTCTCTGCGGTCAAGCGGCGGTGAGCCGGTCCCGGTATGCGCATACGAGGTCTTCGTCGCGGCGTGTGCCGCGACGATAGCCACGACCACCGGACCCGCTACGAGTATCAATGCCGGACTCGCCCGGGTCAGCGCCCGGAGCGGCGGGTGGCGCGCAGCCATTCCTTGTTCATCGCGGAGATCGACGGCAGTGGGATCCCCTTGGGGCAGGCGGTCGCGCACTCCCCGGTGAGGGTGCAGCCGCCGAATCCCTCGTCGTCCATGGCGGCGACCATGTCGAGGACCCGGCTCTCCCGTTCGGGCGCGCCCTGCGGGAGGACGTTGAGGTGGTTGACCTTCGCCGAGGTGAAGAGCATCGCCGAGCCGTTGGGGCAGGCCGCCACACAGGCGCCGCAGCCGATGCATTCGGCGTGTTCGAAGGCGGTGTCGGCGTCGGCCTTGGGTACGGGGGTGGCGTGGGCCTCGGGGGCCGAGCCGGTGGGCACCGAGACATAGCCGCCCGCCTGGATGATCCGGTCGAACGCGGAGCGGTCCACGACCAGGTCCTTGACGACGGGGAAGGCGGCGGCCCGCCAGGGTTCGACGTCGATGGTGTCGCCGTCGGCGAAGGAGCGCATATGGAGCTGGCAGGTCGTGGTCCGCTCGGGCCCGTGGGCGTCGCCGTTGATGACCAGGCTGCACGCGCCGCAGATGCCCTCGCGGCAGTCGTGGTCGAAGGCGACGGGGTCGTCGCCGCGGAGGATCAGCTCCTCGTTGAGGGTGTCGAGCATCTCCAGGAACGACATGTCGGGGGAGATGTCGTCGACCTCGTAGACGGCCATGGCGCCGGGTGCGTCGGGGCGCCGCTGGCGCCAGACGCGGAGGGTGAGCCTCATGCGTAGCTCCGCTGGGTGGGGTGGACGTATTCGAAGACGAGGGCTTCCTTGTGGAGGACTGGGGCGCGCCGGTCGTGGGGGAACTCCCAGGCGGCGGCGTAGCCGTACTCCTCGTCCCGGCGGGCGGCCTCGCCGTCCGGGGTGCGGGACTCCTCGCGGAAGTGGCCGCCGCAGGACTCGGCCCGGTGCAGGGCGTCGAGGCACATCAGCTCGGCCAGTTCGAGGTAGTCGACGACCCGGTTGGCCTTCTCCAGCGACTGGTTGAACTCCTCGCCGGTGCCGGGGACCTTGATCCGCCGCCAGAACTCCGCCCGGATCTGCGGGATGCGCTCCAGTGCCTTGCGGAGTCCTTCCTCGGTCCTGGACATCCCGCAGTACTCCCACATCAGTTCGCCCAGCTCGCGGTGGAAGGAGTCGGGGGTGCGGTCGCCGTCGACGGCGAGCAGCAGATGGAGCCGGTCCTCGGTCTCGGCGACGACGGCGCCGACCTCGGGGTGGGTGGCGTCGGGCCGGTCGCCGACCGGGGTGCGGGCGAGGTAGTCGTTGATGGTGGACGGCAGGACGAAGTAGCCGTCGGCGAGGCCCTGCATCAGGGCGGAGGCGCCGAGCCGGTTGGCGCCGTGGTCGGAGAAGTTGGCCTCGCCGATGGCGAAGAGGCCGGGGACCGTGGTCTGGAGGTCGTAGTCCACCCAGAGTCCGCCCATGGTGTAGTGGACGGCGGGGTAGATCCGCATGGGGACCTCGTACGGGTTCTCGGCGGTGATCCGCTCGTACATCTCGAAGAGGTTGCCGTACTTCTCGGCGACGCTGTCGCGGCCCATCCGGCGGATGGCGTCGGCGAAGTCGAGATAGACGCCCTGGCCGCCGGGGCCGACGCCGCGGCCCTCGTCGCAGACGTTCTTGGCGGCCCGGGAGGCGATGTCGCGGGGCACCAGATTGCCGAAGGAGGGGTAGATCCGCTCCAGGTAGTAGTCGCGTTCGTGCTCGGGGATCTCGGCGGGGGGCCGGTGGTCGCCGCGGGCCTTGGGGACCCAGATCCGGCCGTCGTTGCGGAGCGACTCGCTCATCAGGGTGAGCTTCGACTGGTGGTCGCCGGTACGGGGGATGCAGGTGGGGTGGATCTGGGTGAAGCAGGGGTTGCCGAAGTAGGCGCCCCGGCGGTGGGCCCGCCAGATCGCGGTGGCGTTGGAGTTCATGGCGTTCGTCGAGAGGTAGAAGACGTTGCCGTAGCCGCCGGTGGCCAGGACGACCGCGTCGGCGAAGTGGGTGGAGATCTCGCCGGTGATCAGGTCGCGGGCCACGATGCCCCGGGCCCGGCCCTCGACCACGATCAGATCGAGCATCTCGGTCCGCGGGTGCATGGTGACGGTGCCCGCCGCGATCTGCCGGGCCAGGGCCTGGTAGGCGCCGAGGAGGAGCTGCTGACCGGTCTGGCCGCGGGCGTAGAAGGTCCGGGAGACCTGGACGCCGCCGAAGGAGCGGGTGTCGAGGAGTCCGCCGTACTCCCGGGCGAACGGCACGCCCTGGGCGACGCACTGGTCGATGATCTCCACGGAGATCTGGGCAAGCCGGTGCACATTGGACTCCCGGGCCCGGAAGTCGCCGCCCTTGACGGTGTCGTAGAAGAGCCGGTGTACGGAGTCGCCGTCGTTGCGGTAGTTCTTGGCGGCGTTGATGCCGCCCTGGGCGGCGATGGAGTGGGCCCGGCGCGGGGAGTCCTGGTAGCAGAACTGCTCGACGTGGTAGCCCTGTTCGCCGAGGGTGGCTCCGGCGGCGCCCCCGGCGAGCCCGGTCCCGACCACGATGACGGTGTGCTTGCGCCGGTTGGCCGGGTTGACCAGCTTGGCCTCGAATCGGCGGCGGTCCCAGCGTTCGGCGATCGGCCCGTCCGGTGCCTTGGTGTCGGTGATCGGGGCGCCGGTCTCGTACTCCGTGTAACTCATTCTCAGCTCACCACTCCGGTCATGACGCCGACGGGGACGGCGACGAAGCCCGCGGTCAGGACGAGCGCGAGGCCGTTGGCGACGGCCTTCAGGGCCCGGTCGCGGGTGGCGCTGCCCGCGCCGAGGGTCTGCGCGGCGCTCCAGAAGCCGTGCCGGATGTGCAGTCCGACGGCGGCCATCGCGGTCAGATAGATGACATTGCCGTACCAGGTGGAGAAGGTCGCGACGACGTTCTCGTACGGCTTCCCGGGCTCGGCGTTCTCGTTCACCGTGAGGGTCGTCAGATCGAGGATGTGCCAGACCACGAACAGCGCGATGATCACCCCGCCCCAGCGCATGGTGCGGGTGGCGTAGCTCGCCCGGCGGCGGCGGTGCGCGTAGCCCGTGGGCCGGGCTCTGATGTCGCGCCGGCTGAGCTGGTAGGCGCTGACGCCGTGGGCGACGATCGCGGCGACCAGTCCGATCCGGACCAGCCACAGGGCCCACTCGTGGTGGAGTACGGGCGCGCCCATGGTCCGCAGCCAGTGGCCGTAGGCGTTGAACTCCTCCGGGCCGAAGAAGACCTTGAGGTTTCCCATCACATGCGCGACCAGATAGCCGAGCATGATCAGCCCGCTGACGGCCATCACGACCTTCTTGCCGATCGTGGAGCCCCAGAACGAGCGCGGGGGGCGGGTCCCCGGTGCCCGTTTTCGGTCCGTACGCGTTGCCAGAGCCATGCCCGGAACGGTAGACGCGTACCTGACCAGTGGTCCAAGACATGATTCGGCTGATCTCCATAGCCATTGCCTATGAACGGGCTATTCTGGGGCCATGCAGCTCCAGCAGCTCCAGTACTTCGTGGCCGTGGCCGAGACCCGGCACTTCACCCGGGCCGCCGAGCGGGTCCATGTGTCGCAGCCTTCGCTCTCCCAGCAGGTGCGGGCGCTGGAGAAGGAGCTGGGGGCGGAGCTGTTCAGCCGGGCCCGGGGCAATATCGGGCTGACCGAGGCCGGGGAGGCGCTGCTGCCGCTGGCCCGGCGGATCCTGGCGGACGCGGACACCGCCCGGCTGGAGGTGCAGGAGCTGGCCCGGCTGCGCCGGGGCCGGGTACGGCTCGGGGCGACCCCGAGTCTCTGTACCGGGCTGCTCCCGGATGTGCTGCGCGCCTTCCACGACCGGCATCCGGGGATCCGGCTGCTGATCGACGAGGGCGGCTCGCACGATCTGGTGCGCAGGCTGGCCCGGGGCGCGCTGGATCTGGCGCTGATCGTGCTGCCGCTGCCGCCCGCGTCACCGGCGCTGACCACGGTCGAGCTGCTGCGCGAGGATCTGGTGGTGGTGTCGTCGGCGGCGGCCCCGGCGCCGCCGGATCCGGTCCGGATCGCCGATCTGCGGGAGGTCCCGCTGGTGATGTTCCGGCACGGCTACGACCTGCGGGAGCTGACGGTCGCCGCGTGCAGGGCGGCGGGTTTCGAGCCGTCGTTCACGGTGGAGGGCGGGGAGATGGACGCCGTACTGGGCTTCGTCCGGGCGGGGCTCGGGGCGGCGGTGGTGCCCCGGATGGTCGCGGACCGCGCGGGCCCCGATCTGCGGGTGACCCCGCTGGCGCCGCCGGGGCTGCGGCGGACGATCGCCCTGGCCCACCGGAGCGACGTGGCGCCGCCCCGGGCGGCCCGGGAGCTTCAGCGGGTCCTGCTGTCCACGGTGTCGGACGGCGCGACGCGGCCGGGCGGCGGGCCGGTGGAGGGCTGAGGGGCGTCCCGGCGGACCGGGTCGTACGGGTGCGACGGCGCCCGGGGAGCCGTACGGCCTCCGGGGTCGTACGGCTCCCCGTTCAGATCGCGTCGGCCAGGGAGAGCGCGTGGAGCTTGTCCGGCGGGCCCGGGCGGGCGTAGTACCAGCCCTGGGCGGTGTCGCAGCCGAGTTCGCGGAGCTGGTCGGCCTGGACGCCGGTCTCCACGCCCTCGACGGTGACGGCGAGTTCCAGACTGTGCGCCAGCGAGACGATCCCTTCGACGATCTTCAGATCGACCGGGTCCACGGGCGCCTGCTGCATGCCCTTGGTGAAGGAGCGGTCGAGCTTGAGGACGCTGACCGGCAGCCGCCGCAGATTGGCCAGGTTGGAGTAGCCGGTGCCGAAGTCGTCGAGGGCGATGTCCACACCCAGCTCGGCGAGTTGCCGCAGCGGCCTCAGCAGCCCCTCGTCGGCTCCTATCAACGCGGACTCGGTGACCTCCAGGCAGAGCGCGCCGGGCGCGAGGCCCGCGCGTTCCAGTACGGCGACGGTGTCGGCGACCAGACCGGGGTGCTGGAGCTGGGTGGGCGACAGGTTGACATTGATCCGCAGCGGTACGCCGTCGGCGAGGTGTTCCTGCCAGTGGCACGCCTGGCGGACCGCCTCCTGGAGGACCCAGCGGCCCAGCGGCACGATGAGCCCGGTGTGCTCGGCGAGGGGGATGAACTGGTCGGGGCCGAGTACCCCGTGCTGGGGGTGGGACCAGCGGACCAGTGCCTCGGCGCCGTGCACCCGGCCGTCGCCCATGTGCACCAGCGGCTGGTACTCGATGAAGAACTCGCCGCGCTCCAGCGCCGCGGGCAGGGCCGTGGTCAGCCCGTGCCGGGTGATGGCCCGCTGGTCCAGCTCGGGATCGGCCATCTCGAACCGGTTGCCGCCGCGCGCCTTGGCCCGGTACATGGTGATGTCGGCGCTGCGCAGCACCTCGGCGGTGGTGCGCTCGCCCGCCGGGCCCTCCACGATGCCGATGGAGCCCCGGACGGTGAACTCCCGGCCGTCGACCAGGATCGGGGTGCCGAGGGCGCCGAGGATCCGGGCGGCCAGCTCCCCGACCTCGTACTCGGTGTCGGGTCCGGTAGTGAGGGCGACGAACTCGTCGCCGCCGAGCCGGGCCACCATCTCACCGGGCGCGGTGGCACAGCTCTGCAACCGGTCGGCGACCTCGACCAGCAGCCGGTCGCCGGTGGCGTGGCCGAGGCTGTCGTTGATGGCCTTGAAGCCGTCGAGGTCGAGATAGCAGAGCCCGAACCTGGCCTCGGGGGCGCCGTCCGCCCCGGCCACCGCCGGGGTGTTGCCGGGGCCGGTACCGGCCAGGGCCTTCTCCAGCCGCTCGAAGAAGAGCGTACGGTTCGGCAGCCCGGTCAGCGCGTCGTGCGTGGCCTCGTACCGCAGCCGGAGGTTGAGCAGCCGGCGCTCGGTGGTGTCCTCCAGCAGCGCCAGCAGATACTGCGGTCTGCCCTCCGGGTCCCGCAGCAGGGACATGGTGAGATTGGTCCACAGGACGGTGCCGTCGTCGCGGAAGAACGGCTTCTCGACCCGGAAGTGCTCCCGCTCGCCGCGCTTCAGCTCCCGGTAGAGCTGGGCGACGTGCGGCCGGTCCTCGGGATGGGTCCATTCGGCGATCTTCCGGCCCCGGACGTGGTGTTCGAGGCCGCCGAACATCCGGGTGAGGGTCTCGTTGACCTCCACGACCGTGCCGTCGAGTTCGGCGATGCCGATCCCGATGGCGGCGCCCTCGAACACGGCCCGCAGCCGGGTCTCGGTGGCGTGCAGGGCGTGCACCGCGTCGGTCCGGGCGGTCAGCGCCGAACGGGCCACCGCCTCCTGCTCGGTGAGGGTGCGGTCCCGCAGCCCGGCGGCGAAACCGGCCGCCACCGCGTGCTGGAGCCGGGTGCAGCGGGTCCGCCCGTCCTCGACGGTCAGCTCCTCGTCGCCCGCGTCTCCGCAGTACAGCACCAGATAGGCGTCGATCACACCGAGGGTGCGGGTCAGCGCCTCGGGGTCGGTGAGATGGGCCTCGACCAGCGCCGCGCCGACCCCGTGGGCCGGATTGGGGTCGAACGGCCGGGTGTGCAGCAGCCCGCGGAGTCCGCGGGCCAGCGGCAGCAGATGCTCCTCGACCTCGTTACGGGTCAGGGAGGTCGCCGTCACGGGGAAGACGGCACGGCTCCAGATGGTCGCGAAACGGCGGAGTCTGTCCTCAAGACCGTCCGGGTCCGCCGCGGGACCCGTCGCCTGCGACGGCGCCATCACGCCTTGCGCCCCACCCCTGCGTAGCTTGAGAAGGCATATGGGTCCTCCTGCTCGGCTGGGGCGTCCGGCCGCCAGCGCGGCGTGAACACCAGTCCGGGCTCGACCATCTCGTACCCCTCGAAGAACCGAGCGATGTGCTCTTGTGAACGCAATGTCAGTGGACTGCGGATGTCACGGTAGACCCCCAGAGCCCCATCCGTCTGCTCCTGGGACACCGGGACGCCGTCATATGCCGCGTGGGTGAGGACGATCAGGCTCTCCGGCGGCAGTGCCGCGCCCAACTCCCGTACCGCGCCGTACGGGTCGTCCGCGTCCTCGACGAAGGGAAGCACGCCGAGCAGCAGCAGCGCCACCGGGCCGGGTGCCGCGAGCAGTTCGGCGACCTCGGGAACGTCGAGGATCTGCCGGGGTCTGCGCAGGTCGGCGGCTACTACGGTGATCCCGGGGTCGCCGCCGGCCACTTCCCGGCCATGGGCGACGGCGACCGGATCGTGGTCCAGGTGGACGACCCGGCTGCCGGGGTCCGCGGCCCGGGCGACCTGGTGCACATTGCCGTACGAGACGATTCCGCAGCCGATGTCGAGGAAGCGGGACACCCCCCGGCCGACGGCCCAGCCGACCGCGCGGCGCATGAACGCCCGGTCGGCCTGGACGGTCTTGGGCAGTCCCGGCAGATACTCCAGGGTCCGGCGGGCGGCGGCCCGGTCGGCGGCGAAGTTGTGGGATCCGCCCGCGTAGTAGTCGTACATCCGGGCCACACTCGGCATCGAGGTGTCGATGCCGGGCGGGGCCCAGGCAGCACGCTCCATCGATGTCTCCAACCGGGTTCGACCAGCGGCCGTGCGGTGTCTCCGGCCGTGTCCGCGGCCGGTGTTCGAGCCGAGGCTACTGATCGGCCGTCGTTTGGGCGAGTCCGGACGGCGATCCACGGGCCGTTCTTCGTCACACCCCGGGGGTACGGGATGCGGTCCGCGGGCCCGGCCCGAGGCGCGGGCGGCGGCGGTCCGGCGGGGCTACGGGCGGTCCGGGCCGGACCCCGCGGGTCCGGCGGGCGGGCCTCGCGGGGCCCGATGGCCTTGCCCCGCGGGCCGATCGCGACCCTGACGCCCTCTTGACTCGCGCCTCGCCGCCGCCCGGCTCGCGGTCCGCGCGCGGGCGGGGCCGGAGTCCGCCATGAGGGGTCCGGCGGATCCGGTGGCGAAATCCCTCCGGAGGATGCCCCGGATGTCGTCGTTGTTGACGGCAACGGCATCGGGGGAGGCGGCCGGACGCCCCCGCGGCCCGGTCGGGTCCGGTTCACCGAGCGGAATCCCCGTGGCGGCGCCCCGGCCGCCGGCCCGTTGGGGCATCGCGGGAACCCGGCGCTCCGCGGGACCCGGTGACCACGGGCGGGCTCACCGAACGGTGTACGACCCAGGGATCGGAGGCAGGGTCCGTACGCGGCCGGAAACGGAACCGGAGCCCGGGGCTTCGGATGCGGCGTCCCCGGGCCCCTCCCCCGCCGGGGACGGAGTGACCGCGCCCGGAAGCGGCCCACCGGGGACGGCCGGGAACCGGACACGGCCCGTACTCCTGTGCGAGGTGGCGCCGTTTCATGGCTGACCTGGCGTCCTCGCCGGAACGGCCCGTCCCGGCCGATTCCGGCCGGGACGTACCGAGGACGCAACGACCGTCCCCCGTCACACCGGTCCCGTTCGCCCGGGGGACCGCCGGACCACCGGGAGAATGTTCGCACACCATTGCTTTCGCAAAGGGATCGAAACAGGCCGGGGCGGGGTCCGCGCGGAGCCCCGGGACGAGCCGCGACGGGTCCGGCGGCGGCCCCGGCCGAGCGGTCGGCCACATATTCCGCTATCCCGGAACGAGGGTGCGATGTCCGGCGGCGCGCCGCGTCCGTCCCCCGCCCGGCGGACACCGATGACCCGTTCGCCCGGTACCGATCGCGGCCGGATAGGGGCACTCCTAGCGTTTCGGACATCGAGGGGCTGATCCGGTCTCACGTGGAAACAGCTTCCGCGGCGCTCCTCGGGGACCCGGAGGAATGACCATGCGCGCGATACGTGCCGCGACCGCCGCTCTGCTGGGAGCGTCCGTGCTGGCCCTGGCGGCTCCTGTCGCCCTGGCGGGCGGCAACGGCGGGGATCCCCTCTTCGCCGTCGCGCCGTCGACGGTCGCGCCCGGCGGACGGGTGGCGCTTTCGGCGAACGGCTGCGCGTCCACGGCGACCGCGACGTCCGGGGTGTTCGACTCGGCGTCGATCCGCCCGGGTGGCTCCACGACGGTGACCGTGGACCGGGACGCCCGCCGAGGCGCCCAGTACTCGATCCGGTTCAGCTGCGGTGACGCGCAGAAGACCGTGATCCTGACGATCAGCGGGGGCACCGCGAGCCCGACCATCAGTACGACGGTCAGGCCACCGGTCGCGCCCTCCCCGACGGTGCCCGCGACCCCCGCGCGCACCACGGCACCGGCCCCGACGACAACCGCGACCGCGACGCGTACGGCCACCGCGACCGCACCGGCCACCACCCCGCAGGGGGTCCGCGGCGGACTCGGCGGCAGTGTGACGGGCGGCGCGGGCCCGGTCGAGTTCGCGGCCGGGGCGGCGCTGGTACTGGCGGCGGCGACCGCGACGGCGGTGGTTCTGCGCCGCCGGACAGGGGTGCGCCGCCACTGATCCGGCCGGGTGGGCGATCGCGCGAAACCGCGCGGTCGCCCACCCGTCGTTCGTCGTTCCCACGGATCACGAGGGCGCGGGCGGCACCCGGGCGCCCGGGGCGGTTTCCGGAGCGGCATCCGGGGCCGGGAAAGGCCGGACGCCCCGGACGTGCGGGCGGTGGGTCCGCGCGGGCCGCGTGCGAGTCGGCCCGTACGCGCGCCGCCCGTTCCTCCCGGCCGAAGGGGGGACCGGGAGAGTCGGGCGCGCGGATCCGTCCGGGTGTCCGGGGCGTCCGGTGGTCCGTCAGAGCGTTTCGCCGAAGGCGCGTCGGCGGCGGGCGATCACCAGGGCCCCACCGAGTACGGCGGCACCGGCCAGGGATCCGCCGACCGCCATTTCCGCGGTGGTGGGGCCGACCGAGCCGCCGAGACCGCCCCGCGCCCCCCTGCCCCTCAGCACGGCGAACTCCGCGGTCTCCACCCGGTTGCCGTTCTGGCACCGGACGGCCAGGTTGTACGCGCCAGGAGCGGCCCGGTCGTGGACCCGGGCCACGGCGACCTGGGCACCGTCACCACCCCGGCCGTTGTCCCGGCCACCACCCTGACCGCCCTGACCGCCGCCCTGGCCGCCTTGGTTGTCCCGGTTGTCGCGGCTATCGCGGTTGTCGCCGCCCTCTCCGTTCTCCCTGTTGTCTCTGTTATCTCTGTTATCTCTGCTGTCTCCGTTATCCCTGTTCTCGCCGTCGTCCCGGCTGTCGCGACTGTCCCGGCCGTCCCGGTTCTCCAGTCGTGCGGTGGGGAAGGCGTTCGACGTCACCGTGCCGCCGCGGGAGCAGCCGTCGACGGTGATCCGCAGAGTTCCGCCCGGGTGGACCGCGTGCGGATGGACGGAGATGTTGTACGGCCCCGTGTCCCGGGTGTCGCCACCGGCGACGGCCAGGGGGGCCTGGAGCCCGACGGCCACGCCCGCGACCGCGGCCACGGCGAGAGCACGTGAAGCACGCATCGTGAACCTCCAGCGGAAGACGCCCGGAACGGCGCTCCGGGATAGTCGACGAGTACGCCTTCCATGACGCACCCTCACCGGGCCCGCCACCGCACGCATGTCGACGCCCGCGACGGCGGCACCCGACACGCCCACGACACGCCGAATGGGCTCCGTGGAACCGCAGGTCACGGACCGTCAGCCCGGCCGGGGAGATTTTCCCGGGGCGTTGGCGCGGACGGACGAGCGGACCGGCGCGCCACCCGTTCGCCCCGTCCCGATCGCCGGACGGTCCCGGCTCGCCTACCGTGCGCAGGGAACAAAAGGATCAAGAGCACAAAAGTATCCATTGGCGGACCGGCCGAGCGGGTACGGAGCGGACGACGGTGTCCGGCCCGGCCCGCGGAGGGAGAATGATGGGCGCGGAGTTCGACGACCCGGAGCCCCGGCGCCGTTCGCCCTGGGGCGTGCTGGCGCTGGTGATGCTGACGGGAATCGCCTTGATGAAGAACGGGGTCGATGTCGCGCTCGGGCCGCCCCAGCCCGCGGCTGCCGCGTCCCTCGGCCGGACCGCCGGTGAGACCTTCGCCCCGCTCTCGGTGCCGAAGGGGCTGCCGCACGCCCCCGCCGAGCGGATCCTGATCCCCGCGATCGGTGTGGACGCGCCCCTGATGAATGTGGGACTCGACCCGGACGGCTGGATCGAGGCCCCGCCCGCCGACTCTCCCGATGTCGCCGGCTGGTACCAGAACGGTGTCGCCCCCGGGGAGCGCGGCACGTCCGTCCTGGTCGGGCATGTCGACAACAACGCGGGGCCCGCGGTCTTCTACGGTCTGGGCACCCTGCGGAAGGGGAACCGGATCGAGGTGCCCCGGCTCGACGGGAAGACCGCGGTATTCGAGGTGTACGGCGTGGAGGTCTACTCCAAGCACGACTTCCCGGGGGCCCGGGTGTACGGCGAGACGGGCCATCCCGAACTACGGGTGATCACCTGCGGCGGCACATGGAGCCGGGCCGACGGCTACGAGGGCAATGTGGTGGTCTTCGCCCGGATGGTCTCCTCCCGCTGACCACCGACCGCTAACCGCTGACCGCTGACGGGCGTCGGCCGACGGCGGGGCGGAGTACGGGCCCAGGGCTCCGGGCGCCGGGCTTCGTACGGCCCGACGGGTTCGGACCGCCCGGCCGAACCCGCCCGTACCGCTCCGGCCGCCCCGTTCGCCCCGTTCGCCCCGACCCGGTCCGCGCCGGTTCAGCGCTGCGGCACGGTCATCCGGTATCCGGCCTCCAGCAGCTTCGGCAGATAGTTGCGGAGCGCCGCGACGCTCTGGGAGCGGTCGCCCCCGGCGTCGTGCGAGAGGACCACCACACCGGGCCCGGCCCCGTCCAGGACCCGGCTGACGATGGTCCCGGCGCCGGGCTCCGTCCAGTCGAGGGTGTCGACGGTCCAGGCCAGCGGTTCCATGCCCAGTTCGGCGCCGATCTCGAAGGAGTGCCGGTTCCAGGCGCCGAACGGCGCCCGGTACCACAGCGGTGCCTGCCCCACGAGCTGCTCGACGATATCGCTGGTCCGGCCCATCTCGCCGCGGATCCGGGACGGCCGCAGCGACGGCATCAGCGGATGCGACCAGGTGTGGTTGCCGATGACATGGCCGTCGTCGGCCATCCGCCGCAGCAGGTCCGGGTAGTCGGCGACCATCTCGCCGCAGACGAAGAACATCGCGGGGACGTCGTACCGCCGCAGGATGTCCAGCATGTCCGGGGTGTAGTCGGGGTGGGGCCCGTCGTCGAAGGTCAGCACCATCGTCCGGCCCGGGGCGGGCAGGCTGAGGAAGGGGTTCTCGCGGACGGGCGGCCGGACGCGGCGCGTCCGGCGCGGGACCGAGGTCATGGGCTGGAGGCGGTAGGCCGACGCCTGGACGCGTCGGCCGGCCGCCCCCGCCGCCCCGGCGGCCGGGCGGCCCGGCGCGCCACCCGCTCCGGCGGCGGCGGTCCGGGGAGCCGCGGTCCGCTCGCCGGTGCCCTCGGTGACGAGGAGGCCCGCGGTGGCGAGGGCGCCGAGACCCGCGGCGATCCGGAGCGCCGTACGGCGGTCCGGCGGCGTCTGATCCTTCTTCATGACCAACTGCTCGCACGGCGGCCCGCCGCCGAGCATGATCAACACGCGGAGTCGGGGGAAAGTACCCGATGAGAGCAGTCGAACGCACCACCGCCCGGACATCCGCCCGATACCGGCGGGGCGTGGGCGACCGCCGGGCCGGGGACCGGCGGCGCGCGGCGGCCGGGGCCGGGCCGCGGCCGGTTCCCGGAAGTGATTAGCCTCGGAACCATGACAGAGTCCGGACCCCAGGAATCCCCGGCCGCCGCGTCGCGCTTCGAACGCGGTACCGACGGCCCCAAGGTGATCGTCGCCGGTGTGGACGGCTCCGACGCGTCCTTGCGCGCGGCGGCGTACGCGGGCGGTCTCGCCCGGCGGCAGAACGCGCTGCTGGCGATCGTCTACGTCCAGCCGGTGATGCCCGCAGGCGCGGCCCTGGGCGTCCCGGTGGCGGACGCGACGGGTGAGGTCGCGGAGGAGTTGGTGGCCGAGGTGCGGGCGGCGACGGAGCGTGTGCGGGGCATCTGGGACGTCCGCTGGGAGTTCCACACCTTCCCCGGCGACGCGTTCAACGGGCTGGTGAGCGCGGCGGACGAGTTGAAGGCGGACGCCGTGGTCGTGGGTCTGTCGGAGTCGGCGGGGCACCGGTTCATCGGCTCGGTCGCGGTCCGGCTGGTGAAGGCGGGGCGGTGGCCGGTGACCGTGGTCCCCTGAGGCCGGGGCGTATCCGCCGGGGTCCGCGGGGATCCGCCGGGTGGCCGGTCAGCGGGCCGCGACGAGTCCGTCCCGGGCGGCGCCCCGGCCGAGTACGGCCTCGGTGATGGTCTCCGACACGGCCCGGTAGTCGTCCCGGCCGGGGTCGTCGGCCAGGGCGGCGGGCAGATTGACGACCCGTCCGTCGTCGGTGTCGTACCACTGGGGTACGTACTCGGCCCGGACGACGTCCCACCGTCCGCCGGGGGTCTTCGGCGGGGCGAAGGTGAAGCGCCCGATGGTGCCCATGTTGCCCCGGTGGTCCCGGGCGCCGGTGTAGTCGAACATGGGGCCCGCGATCTGATCGCCCATGCCGTAGATCACCCAGACCCCGTTCACCTTCTCGTACGCCTGCGGGACATGGGCGTGGGTGCCCAGGATCAGATCGATATCGGGCCGTCCCCCGGTGGTGGCGGCGGTCAGACTCCGGGCGAGGGCGAGCTGCCGGTCATCGGGTTCGGTCTGCCATTCGGTACCCCAGTGCAGGCTGAGGACGACCACATCGGCCCCGGCCCGGCGGGCGGCGCGGGCGTCGGCGACGATCCGCTCCTCGTCGATCAGCCGTACGGCCCAGGGCTGCCCTTCGGGCTGCGGCCGTCCGTTGGTGTCGTAGGTATAGGCGAGATGGGCGACCTCGGCACCGCCCGCGCGCAGCCGGGCGGGGGTGGTGGACTCCCGTTCCGTCCGGGCCGAGCCGTGGTGGACGAGCCCGGCGGTGTCCATGGCGTCGAGGGTGCGGCGGATGCCGTCGGCACCGTCGTCGAGCGAGTGGTTGGAGGCGGTGGAGCAGCCGTCGTAGCCGGTGGCGGCGAGGCCCCGGGCGATCTGCGGCGGTGAGGTGAAGAAGGGGTAGCCGCGGTAGTCGCCGTCCGCGCCGTACACGGTCTCCATATGGCAGATCGCCAGATCGGCGGCGGAGACCACGGGCCGGACGGCGGCGAGCATCGGCCGGAAGTCGTAGCCGTCGGCGGTGGGGTCGGTGGCGTCGTCCCGGGCGCGGGCGATCACGGAGTCATGGGGCAGTACGTCCCCGCTGGCGACCAGGGTGAAGCCGCGGGCCGCCTTCGACGGGGACGCGGGGGGCGAGGCCGCCGGGGGTGCGGCCCGGCCGCTTTCCGGGGCCGTACAGGCGCTCGCCCCGGCCGCCGACAGGAGGGCCGCGAGGGCGAGGAACCCGTACCGCCGTCCCGTCCGCGGTCCCGTCCGCGGTCCCGTCCGCGGTCCCGTCAGCCGTCGTCGTGGCTGTAGCCGTGCGAATCCCATGGGCCGCTCCCGTTCGCCGGGTCCGCCCGGCCGGGCGGACAAGATGCTGATACGACGATTCGAACTCATACGGCCCGTCGCCGGGACGCAAGGGACACGCCGCACCGGGCTGCCGGAATCACCTCGACGGCGGTCCGCCCGGCGGTCCGCTTCCCCGGCCCACCGGTTCCGGCCGCCCGTTCGTCGCACCATTCGCCGCCGAGAGCGACCGCTCGCCGACGATCGTGGCGGGCCGACTGTCCCCGCCCTCCGCGATGGGTTCCCATACCGCCACGGCCCGTCCTCTGTCGGCCGGTCCACGAGCCCGCCCACCCGTCCCCGATCCGCCCGTCCGCCCGCGCGCCCACCCCCCGCCCAGCCGCCCGTCCCTCCGACCCGCGACCGACCGAACCACGATCCGTCGAGAGCACCGGCCCTCCGGTGCGAAAGAGGTGTTGACCATGGCGACGGCGACCCTGAACCCTCCGGCGACCGCCGACGAGGACGCCATCGCGGAGTTGCAACGCGAGCACGGCCCGGCCCTGCTGAGCTTTCTCCAGCAGCTCACCTACGGCGACCAGCAGCGCGCCGAGGATCTGCTGCAGGAGACCCTGGTCAGGGCGTGGCAGCACCCCGAGGCGTTCGACGCGCCCTACGAGTCGATGCGCCCCTGGCTGTTCACCGTCGGGCGCAGGCTGGCCATCGACGCCCGCAGGTCCCGGCTGGCCAGGCCGGCCGAGATCGGTGACGGGGTGCTCGCGACCACCCCCGACCCGGCGGACGTCACCGAGACCGCCGTGGCCCAGCTCGATGTCCGGGCCGCGTTCGGCGCCCTCAGCGCCGACCACCGGGCGGTCCTCGACCGGCTCTACTTCCAGGGGCTGAGTGTGAGCGAGACGGCGCTGGTCCTGGGAATCCCGCCGGGCACGGTCAAGTCCCGGTCCCACTACGCCCTGAGGGCGCTCGCCCGGGGACTCCCCGGCTACGCCCGCCCCGGGCGCTCCGCCGCCTGATCACGCCCGCCGCCCCGTGCCCCGTACGTGCCGCCCCCGCCGTTTCTCCCGTGTTCCCCGTGTCTCCCCCGCATCCCCCGGAACAGGGCCCCCGGGCCCATGGACCAGCACCTGCCGTCCCGCACTTCCCGCTCCCCCCTGTGGCCCCGGCGACAGGGGGCCCGGTGCGAAACGTCACGGTGAAGTTGAGTAAAGACGCGCCACGGGCCGTGTCACTCGGTGGAGGCTCGTCTCCGAACCGACACCGTCACCGTGTCGTCCGGAAGAAGGTGGGAACGGTGCAGACCGAGAGTACGAACGACACCGGTGGAGAGACTCCCGATGTGCCCATGGCGTGGTTCTGCGCCGAGTACATCGCCGATGAGCTGCTGCGTACGGGTGCCCTGGTGGACGGCGGGTCCCTGGAGTACCGGGCCGGACGGGAGACCCTGGCCCTCACGATCTACCTCTGCGAGGGTTCCGGCGAACCGGCCGGGGTGCGCGCGGTCGCCAGGATCGAGGAGTGGCTGGATCTCACCTCGTACGGACACCCCTGGCCCGAGTGGGTACGGAAACGGCTCGCGGTCCACGACGACAGGGCCCGCGCCCTCGGCGGGCCGGGCCCCGATCTGCTGCTCGCCCGGGAGTCCTGGCGCTGGCTGAGCCGTACGGAGCTGCTCACCGCCGACCTCGGTGACGACGAGGCGCCTCCTCCCGCGGGGGCGAGGTCGGCCGCGGTGGACGAACAGACGCTGGTCTGGACCCCGGCCTGGCGGCTGGGGCTGCCGTTGGGGCATCTCGCGATCCATCTGTTCTGAGCGACCGTCCCGCCCGGCCACCGCCGTCCCGCGGACCGGTCGGCCGTTCCGCGGACCGGCCGTTGCTCCGGCTCGCCGTCACAGGGTCCGGCGGCCCGATGACGAATGCACTCCCGCCCGGTACTTGGGGATCCGGACGGTGACCTTCATCCCGGCGCCGACGCCGGTCTCGATGACCAGTCCGTGTTCGTCGCCGTACACCTGGCGGAGTCGTTCGTCGACGTTCGACAGTCCGATCCCGGTCGCGGCCGACCCCTCCCCCGCGAGGATCCGGCGCAGTACCGCCGGGTCCATGCCGACCCCGTCGTCCTCGATGGTGACGATGGCCTCGGCGCCCGCGTCCTGGGCGGCGATGGTGATCCGGCGCTCGCCCGTGGTGTCCTCGAGACCGTGCTTGACGGCGTTCTCCACCAGGGGCTGGAGACAGAGGAAGGGCAGGGTGACGGGGAGTACCTCCGGTGCCACCTGGAGCGTCACCTTCAGCCGGTCCCCGAATCTGGCCCCGGCCAGCGCCAGATACTGCTCGATGGAGCGGAGTTCGTCGGCGAGCTGGGTGAACTCGCCGTGCCGCCGGAAGGAGTAGCGGGTGAAGTCGGCGAACTCCAGCAGCAGCTCACGGGCCTGTTCGGGGTCGGTCCTGACGAAGGAGGCGATCGCGGCGAGCGAGTTGAAGAGGAAATGGGGGGAGATCTGGGCGCGCAGGGCCCGGATCTCGGCCTCGATCAGCCGGGTGCGGGACCGGTCGAGTTCGGCGAGTTCGAGCTGGACGGAGACCCAGCGCGCCACCTCGGTCGCGGCCCGGACCAGGACGGCGGACTCCCGGGACCCGTACGCGACGAGGGTGCCGAGGACGCCGTCCTCACCGGTGAGGGGCGCGATCACGGCCCAGCGCAGCGGGCAGTCCAGTGTCTCGCAGTGCGTTTCCACGGTCTTGCCGCGCCCGGATTCCAGGACGTCGGAGGCGCGGGCCATCACCCGCCAGCGGTGATGGTCCTCCCCCGGCCCGTCCCAGGCCAGTACCCGGTCCCGGTCGGTGAGGCAGAGCGCCTCGGTACCCAGGAGGGAGCGGAGCCGGCGGACCGCCTTGCGGGCCGTGTCCTCGGTGAGGCCCGCCCGCAGCGGGGGCGCGGCGAGTGAGGCGGTGTGCAGGGTGTGGAAGGTGGCCCGTTCCACGGGGGTGCCGAGATCGAGATCGGGGCGGTCGCCCCGGCGGGCGGTGAACCGGCCGACGGCGACCCCGGCGGCGATCCCCGCGGCCAGGATCAGTACCCCGGCGGCGGCCAGCGCCGCGAACCCCGTAGCGGTCATCGGCGCGCTCCTCGTCCCGTGGGGCCCTCGTTCGGTCGCGGGCCGCCCGCGAGGTCCTCCGGCAGATGGAGCCTGGCCAGGATCGCGGTGGTCGAGGCGGGGACATGGCCCGGGGTGGCCAGCGACACCAGGACCATGGTGAGGAAGCCGAGGGGTACGGACCAGACCGCGGGCCAGGCGAGCAGGGCGTGCGGCCAGCCGTCGGAGGCGAGTCCGGCCCGGGTCGCCATCACGGCGGTGAGCGCCGCGCCGCCGCCGACGACGAGCCCGGCGGCGGCGCCCGGCGGGGTCAGTCCGCGCCACCAGATGCCGAGGACCAGCAGCGGGCAGAAGGAGGACGCGGAGACGGCGAAGGCCAGGCCCACGGCGTCGGCGACGGGAACGTTGGTGGCGACGGTGCTGACGGCGAGCGGTACGACCATGGCCAGTACGGTCGCCAGCCGGAACCAGCGCACTCCGCGCGGCGGCAGCACGTCCTGCGAGATCACCCCGGCGACGGCCATCGTCAGCCCGGACGCGGTGGAGAGGAAGGCCGCGAAGGCCCCGGCCGCGAGCAGCGCGCCCAGCAACTCGCCCGCGACACCGCCGAGTACCCGTTCCGGCAGGACGAGTACGGCCGCGTCCGCGGCGCCGGTGAGGGCGAGTTCGGGTGCGTAGATCCGGCCGAGGGCACCGTAGACGGGCGGCAGCAGATAGAACGCGCCGATCAGTCCGAGGACGACGAGAGTCGTCCGGCGGGCGGCCCGGCCGTCGGGGCTGGTGTAGAAGCGGACGGCGACATGCGGCAGGCCCATCGTGCCGAGGAAGGTGGCGAGGATCAGCCCGTAGGTGGCGTACAGATGGGAACCGTCCCGGCCGCCGGAGAGCGGCTGCGACCAGCTCGACGGATCGGCCTCCGACGCCGTCCGCCGGGGGACCTCGGCACCGGCGGGCAACTCCAGCCGGGTTCCGGCCGCGATCCGGTGCTCGCCCGCGTCGAGGGTGACGGTACGGCCCGGGTACGCGGCCCCGTCGACCGTGCCGTCGACGGTGAGGGTCAGCGGCTTCGCCAGCTCGATCCGTACCGAGTCGTCGAGGGTGACGGCGGTGTGCTCGCGGAGTACGGCCGGGGCGTCGAAGCGGGCCCGCGGGGCGTCGTCGGCGGCCCACGCGGCGGCCAGGAAGAGGGCCGGCACCAGCAGGGCGGTCAGCTTCAGCCAGTACTGGAACGCCTGGACGAAGGTGATGCTGCGCATCCCGCCCGCCGCGACGGCCCCGGTCACCACCACGGCGACGACGACCCCGCCGACCCAGCCGGGCGCGCCGGTCAGGATCTCCAGGGTGAGCCCGGCGCCCTGGAGCTGGGGCAGCAGATAGAGCCAGCCGACGCCGACCACGAACAGCGACGCCAGTCTGCGGACGGCCGCCGACTCCAGCCGCGCCTCGGCGAAGTCGGAGAGGGTGTACGCGCCGGAGCGCCGCAGCGGGGCGGCGACCAGGACCAGCAGCAGCAGATATCCGGCGGCGTAGCCGACGGGATACCAGAGCATCTCCGGGCCGTGCAGGAGGACGAGACCGGCGATACCGAGGAAGGAGGCGGCGGAGAGGTATTCGCCGCTGATGGCGGCGGCGTTCAGCCGGGGGCCCGCCGTGCGGGAGGCGACATAGAAGTCGGATGTGGTCCGGGAGATCCGCAGCCCGAGCCCGCCGATGAGGACGGTGGCCAGTACGACGACGGTCACGGCCGTCACGGCGTACGTCTGGTTCACCGGCGACCGCCCGGGAGGAGGGACCGCGCGCGGGCGCCGCCCCGGGGTACCGGTATCGCTATCGGTATCGGCATGGGGTCAGCGGCCTTCGAGGAGCCGCAGGAAGTCGCGTTCGTTCCGTTCCGCGCGGCGGACGTACCAGCGGGCCGTCAGCCACATCACCGGATACACCCCCACCCCCAGCGCCCCCCAGACGAACGGCTCCGGCGACGGCGCCCGGCCGCCGAAGACGGACGGCAGGGCGAACAGCAGCGGCAGGGTCCCCACCAGCAGCGCCAGTACCCCGGTGGCCCGCAGCGCCGTCCGCAGCTGACTGCGCATCAGAGACCGGACATAGGTGGCGCCGAGGGTGGTCTGCTCGGTGATCTCCGAACGGGCGGGCGCGGGACGCGGCGCCCGGCGCCCGGCCCGGGGCACCCCGGTGACCACCTCACGGCGGGGCCGCTGGTCTCCCGGCATCGTCGCCTGCTCTCTCGGGCGAGCCGTGACCGGTCGGATCGGCCCCCGCTGCCGGTACGGCCACGAGGCACCGCGGCCCGCCGTCGAAGCCCCGCCCGGCCGCGGCGCCCAGCGCGTGGACACCGCTCCTTCGAGGACAAGCCCCGGGGAGTCTACGGGGATGTCCCCCGGGCGTCGACGCCGTGGCCGCCGGGGCGGAATCCCGCGCGGTGTCGCCGTATCGGCCTTCGCCGGGGTCTTCGCGGCACCTCCCCCGGCGACCGCTGGGCGGGTCGCGCCGACCGTTCGGCGCGCCGTCGCGCCCGCCCGGCGCCCGGCGCCGTCCGGGGCGGGGGCGGTACGGCTCCGGGTCCTAGCCTCGATCGTGGAGTGAAGGGGTCTGAGGTCTGATGTCCGACATCGAAGCGCTGCTGGAGGAGCTCCGGAATCTGCCGGAGGCCCGGGCGTCCAGCGCCCGCGAACTCCACGCCCTGCTCGGCACGGTCACCAGCGCGGCGGCGCGCTGGGCCGATGTGCTGTACGCCGTGCACGAGTCGGCGCACGGCATGGTCGGCCCGCGCGCCGATGCGGCGCTGGCGGTGGCCTTCCGCCGGGCGGAGGAGTCCTATGTCGAACTGGAGATAGCGCTCAGGGACCTCGGCGGGCGGTAACGCGTACTCCTCTCCAGGGGTCGGGAACGCGCCGCCGGGCCGTCCGGCGCCGGGTCACGGGCGGGCGTGGTGGATCAGGAGGTCGCGGAGCTGGCGGGCGTGGCGGCGGCTGACCGGGAGTTCGGACGTGCCGACGCGGACCGTGGTCGTACCGGCGTCCAGGCGGAGTTCGTCGATCCGGGCCAGGGCGACCAGATGGCTGCGGTGGATCCGGACGAAGCCGTGGACCGACCAGCGTTCCTCCAGGGTGGACAGCGGGATCCGGACCAGATGGCTGCCGTCGGCGGTGTGCAGTCGCGCGTAGTCGCCCTGGGCCTCGACATAGGTGATCGAGTCGATCGCGACGAAGCGGGTGACACCGCCGAGTTCCACCGCGATCTGCGCCCCGCCCGGTGAGGTGCCCGGCGCCGCCGGACGGCCGTCGGCGGGGCGGAGGTCGCGGGCCGTACGGACCTGGTCGCGGACCCGGCGTACGGCCTCGGCCAGGCGTTCCCGGCGTACCGGCTTGAGTACGTAGTCGACGGCCTTGAGGTCGAACGCCTGTACCGCGAAGCCCTCGTGGGCGGTGACGAACACGATCAGCGGCGGATGCGCGAACCTGGCCAGGAGTTTGGCGACTTCGAGGCCGGTCAGCCCGGCCATGTTGATATCGAGGAAGACCACGTCGAGTCCGCTCGCGCCGTCGTCCCCGCCGGGCGCGGCGTCCAGCGCGGCGGTGATCCGGCGGAGCGCGTCGGTGGCGTCGGTGGCTCCTTCGGCGCTGGTGATCCGGGGGTCGGCCCGGAGCAGATAGAGGAGTTCCTCCAGTGCGGGGCGTTCGTCGTCGACGGCGAGGGCGCGCAGCATGGTGCGGAGTTTAGGCGCGGGTCGGCCGCCCGGCCACGGTCCCGCCGTCCCAGGCTTCGGCCGATGTTCCCGACGGCTTCCGACCGCCCCCGGACGATGAGGTGTACTGGCAGTACACACCAGCGGTATGTACTATCGGTACATGAGTCCACTCCCCCGTTTCCTCCGACTGCCTCCCGAACGGCAGGAGTCGATCCTGCGCATCGCCCGCGGCCACTTCGCGGAGCAGGGCCCGGAAGGCGCCTCGTACAACCGGATCATCGAGGCCGCCGGGTTCTCGAAGACCGCCGCCTATCAGTACTTCGACGGCCGGGAAGATCTCCTCGCGACCGTGCTCGACGATGTGCTGGCCCGGCTGCTCGGGGTGCTCGGCCCCTGGGAGCCCGCCCCGGACGCCGCCGCATTCCGGGCGGCGCTGGAGACCGGTACGCGGGATCTCTCGGCGCATCTGCGGGCGCACCCCGACGATCTGGCGCTGGCCGAGGTCGCGGCGGCGCGGCCCGCGGGCGCGGCCTGGGTGGCGTGGTTCGAGGCCCTGGTCGACGACGGCCTGCGGCTCGGTGTGGTCCGCTCCGATCTGGACCGTTCCTTGCTGGTCGCGGCCACTGCCGCGGTACTGCGGGCGGGTGATTCCTGGGCCCTGGCCGCCTGGCGCGACGGCCGGGAGCCGGACACGGGGCAGGTGTGGGAGCTGTTGCGCGGTCTCTGGGGCGGCCCTCTGGACGGGAGCGCAGCCGGGAACACCGACGGGGGCGGTCGCGATGCGGACTGATCTGGAGACCGACTGGGAGATACCGCCGACCCCGGCCGGGCTCACCGGTCGGCTCGAACGGTTCATGGGCCCGGGGAAGTCCCCGGCGGAGTCCGTGGTCGAGGGGGTCGGCGGCGCGCTCTGCGCCCTGCTGCTGGCGGCCGGGGTCTGGTCGTCCGACGCCCTCCGGGACTGGTCCGCTGTCCAGATCGTGATCGTGGCGCTCGCCGGGCTCGATCTCGTCGGCGGGATCCTCACCAACGCGACCAATGCCGCCAAGCGCTGGTACCACCGGGAGGATCCGCGGGCCCGGCGCGGGCGGCTGGTCTTCGTCTCGGCGCATCTGGGCCATCTCGCGGCGATGGGGCTGCTCGTCCTGGACGGCGACTGGGCGTGGCTGCTGGGGAACGCCGGGCTGCTGCTGGCGGGCGCCGTCGTGGTGGAGTTCGCCCCGCTGGAGCTGAGGCGGCCGGTGGCGATGGCGGTCTGGACGTCGGCGGTCGTGGTGAACCTGTTCTGGCTGACCGTGCCGGACGCGCTGCTCTGGTTCGCCCCGCTGTTCTTTCTGAAGCTGCTGGTCTGCCATCTGGTGCCGGAGGCGCCGCTGCGCCGCAGAACGGCCGCCGACGACCGGGGTTCCGTCGCTGACGGCCTCGGCCGGGCCGCCGCCGAGCGGGGGTCGGCCGATGACTGAGGAGACCGGGGAAGCGGCCCGGTGGCGGGTGGACGAGGCGCCCGGCCCGGCCGAGTGCGCGGAGGTCTTGGCCGCCGCCTTCGTCCAGGAGGGGACCGGCCGGTGGATCTGCCGGGGCTCCGACTCCGTACGGCGGCGCTGGTTCGCCGGACTGCTCGCGACCCAGGCCACCGTGGCGGGTGGCCGCCGGATGATGCTGACCGGCCCCGACGGGCGGGCCGTGGGCGCCGCGGTGCTCACCCCGCCGGGCGGGTCGCCGTCGCCCGGCGCGCGGCTGGGGTGGACCGTACGGACCCTGGCGCTCTGCGGCGGGCGGACCTTCAGCAGGACCCTGCGGTATCTGGACCGTACGGAACGTCTGGCTCCGCCGGGGGCCTGGACGCTGGAGTTCATCGGGGTACGGCCCGAGGACGCCGGGCAGGGCGCCGGGCGATGGCTCCTCGGTGAGCTGCTGGACCGTACCCCCGCCCCCGAGGGGGTCTTCCTCACCACCTCGGACGGCGCCAATGTCGGCTTCTACGAGAGCTTCGGCTTCATCGTCCTCGAACGGCTGAGGATCGGCCCGCTGGAGACCACCGCCATGTGGCGGCCCCCGGGCGCCACGGCGCCCCGCTGAGCGGCGTCCGGCCGGTCCGTACGGCCCCGGCGGACCGGCCGGTCGCCATCCGAGCAACGCCTACTTGAGCAGCCGTGACATCCGGCGGTCCGCCAGGGGTTTGCCGCCGGTCTGGCACGTCGGGCAGTACTGGAGCGCCGAATCGCTGAACGACACCTCCCGGATGGTGTCCCCGCACACCGGGCACGGCTCGCCCGCCCGGCCGTGGACCCGTAGTCCGCTCTTCTTCTCCCCCTTCAACCGGCCCGCGGCCACGCCCCGCGAGCGCGCCACGGCCTCGGTGAGGGTGGCGTGCAGCGCCTCGTACAGCCGGGTGATCTCGTCGTCGCCGAGGTGCCGGGTCTGTTTGAAGGGGGACATCTTCGCGGCGTGCAGGATCTCGTCGCTGTACGCGTTCCCGATGCCCGCGATCAGGCTCTGGTCCCGCAGGGCGCCTTTGATCTGCCGCTGTTCGCCGGAGAGAAGGGCGGCGAAGGCGTCACGGTCGAAGTCGTCGGCGAGCGGGTCGGGTCCGAGCCGGGCGATGGCGGGGACGTCGGCGGGGTCCCGGACGAGATGGACGGCGAGGCGTTTGGTGGTGCCCGCCTCGGTGAGGTCGAAACCCGCGCCGGAGCCGAGGACGGTCCGCAGGGCCAGCGGGCCCTTCCCGGGGCGGGGCGGTGCCGCGGGGAACTCGTCCCGCCAGCGGAGCCAGCCCGCGCGGGCGAGGTGGATGGTCAGATGGAGGTCGTCGAGAACGAGGTCGAGCCATTTGCCGTACCGGGCGACAGCGGTGACGGTACGGCCCTCGACGGTGCCGAGCGGTGGGTCGTAGGTCTTCAGGACACTGATGTTCAGCGGCAGCACACGGGCGATCCGCTCACCCGTCAGTCTGCCGTCGAGGAAGTCGCGCAGCGATTCCACCTCGGGTAGCTCCGGCATGCCTCAAGACTGCCGCAGCCGGGCCGGGGCCGCAGCCTGTGATCAGGTCGCCTCAGGCGGGCGACGGCGCCCCTGGCCAGGTCGCCGGAGCCGTCGGGAGCGCGCGGGCCGTCGCGGTCGGTGCCGTCAGTTCGGCCAGTTCCTCCTCCGTAGCGGAGGCCAGCCGGGCCACATCGGGTACGGCCTCCCCGTCGGCGACCAGACCGACGTGGATCCGGCCGCCGTACGAGGTGAGCGCGACCGCCAGGGAGTGGCCCCGGGCCAGCGGGGCCATCGGGTACAGGGACCGCAGCGGGCAGCCGCCGATGGACAGCTCCGAACGCGGCAGCGGCACACTGGTCACCACCAGGTCGAAGAGCATCCGGGCCGCGCCGCCCGCGAGGGGCGCGCCGAACCGGTGGGCGATCGGCGGCAGCTGATCGGCGAGTACGGCGAGGGCCCCGGCGCCCCGGAGCGGTCCGGCCTCCTTGTTGCGGTCCATGGCCCGGCGGACCAGATCGAGCCGGGTGTACGGGTCGGGTTCGGCGACGGGCAGATCGAGGAGGTACGCGGAGAGTTCGTTGCCCGGCCCGACGGGGTCGCCGGGCCGCCGCCGGGAGACGGGGACGAGGGCGCGCGGCCCGGCGGCGGGCAGCGGTTCGCCGCGACCGGCGAGCCAGCGGCGCAGACCCCCGGCGACAACCGCGAGGAGAACGTCGTTGGTGGTGCCGCCGGACGCCCTGCGGACCCGGCGGACGTCTTCCGCGTCGAGTACGGCCGTCCCCAGCCGCCGGGTGCCGCTCGCCCCGGCGGCCAGGGACTGCGGCCGGCCGCGCGGGTCGAACCTGCTGGCCAGGACGACGGACGCGCCGACGCCGACGGCCCGGCCGAGGTCGTCGATCCGGCCCCGGGCGACACCGACGAGCCGGGCGGGGTCGCCGAACCAGGGTCGGCCGGTGGCCGTTGCGCCGCCCCGGAGCCGGGCGGCGGCCCGGGCCCGGACGCCCCGGGGGTCGGCGATCTCGTCGAAGATCGCCGACCCGATGGCGACGGCCCGCATGCCGTCGGCGAGGGCGTGGTGGAGCTTGACGAGGACCCCGAAGGTGCCGTCGGGGCGGCCGGTCAGCAGATACATCTCCCACGGCGGGCGGCCCCGTTCGAGGGGGCGTTCCATCAGCTCACCGGCGACGGCGACGGCCTCGTCTTCGAGGGGCGCGGCGCCGGGGAGCCGGATCCGGTGGACGTGCCGGGTGACGTCGAAGTCGGGATCGGGGATCCAGACCGCCCCGCCGACGGGCAGCAGGACGTCCCGGACCCGGGACCGCAACCGTCGTACGGCGGCGGCCCGGGTCGCGAGCAGGGCGAGCACGGCATGGGCGGGCGGGGGCCGGTCGGCACCGGGGGCGGAGCCGGGTGCCGGGTCCGCCGGGGCGGGGGCGAAGAGGGCGAGGGCACCGAGGTGCATGGGGTGACCGGCGGTTTCCAGATGCCAGAACGCCAGGTCGAGAGGGGCTAGTCGCTCGGTGCTCGGGCTCACGGTGGCCTCCGGCTCGGGGTCCGGTCGGTTGCGGGGGGGGCGTCGCCGGGCCGGACGGGGGTCCGCGTCCCGGCGCCCGGATCGAACAGACCGGAACAGAACGGAACAGACCGAAGACCGGGCGGCGGTCGATCGTCCCAGTCGGTAACAATCGAGGACGATAGCTTTACGCACAGTTACCCTAGCTGCTCGTTCCGCGCCCTGCCTTCGCCCTGGGCCGTACGCCCCGCAGGCCGACCCGAACGGCCCGGCCGACAGCTCCCGCCCGGGCCGGAGCACACCTCGCGGATCTCGCCGGCCTCGCCCGCCCGGCGCCCTGTTTCCCGTTTCCCGGACACGCTCTGGTCGGCGCGGCCAGGACGCTCCGCTCGGACGCCCCTCGGGAAACGGCCGCCGGTCCGGCCGGGCGCTCGGGCACGCCCCGGCGGTCCCGGGCCGTGTCCGAGACGTGGTGCCGTCGCCCGTGGGGCGGGGCCCGCGACGTCCGGTGCGTACGGCGCGCGACGGCGGTCGGGTCCCCGGCGGAGCCCGGGGGCGGTCTCCCTCGTACCGGACGTACTCGGGAAGCCCGGCAACGCCGGGTGTCCCTCCCGTGCCCGAAGGGCTACGGGGGAGCGTGCGCGCGGGCCCGGCGTCTCGGGCCGGGCGGATCCGCCGGGACCCGGCCCGGGGCGCGGATCGCCGGGTCCCGGCGCTTGTGATCCCGGCGATCCGCGAGGCGACGGGCCGGTGGTCGCCGCCGGACCGCCGGATAGAGCCGCCGGGGCGGGCACCGGGGTCGGGCTCGTACCGCCCGTCCTCTCACCGCCGCCCGGAGCCGGGAGTCACCTTTCGGGCACCCCGAAGGCGCACCACACGCACTTGCCGCCGCCCCGCGAGTCCACTCCCCACGCGTCCGCCAGCAGATCCACCAGCAGCAGCCCCCGGCCCGACACCCCGGACTCCCCCGCGTCGCGCCGCCGGGGCAGCGCGCTGGAGCCGTCCTCCACCTCGACCCGGAGCCGCCTCGGGGGCCCGGGGACCACCCGTACGGTCAACTCGGCCGGGCCCTCGGTATGCGTCAGCGCATTGGTCACCAGTTCGTCGGCGATCAGTTCGATCTCGTCCGCCCGGGCCCCGGCGCCCCAGGCCACCACGGCCGAGCGGACCATGTGCCGGGCGGAGCGCAGCGCCTCCGGGTCGTTCTGGGCGACGTGCTGGTGGAGCCGGCCGCCGGACCTCGGGGTGAGCGTGCCCCGGCGGCGCAGCAGGAGCAGGGCGACGTCGTCGTCGCCGCCGCGTTCGTCGACGACCTCGCAGAGGCGGTCGGCGAGCCGCTGGGGGTCCCGGGGGCCGTTGCGGACCAGCGCCGTCAGCAGCTGGAGTCCGTCGTCGAGGTCGGCGCCGGGCTGCTCGACCAGGCCGTCGGTGTAGAGCAGCAGGGTCTGCCCCGGGTCGAGTTCGACGGTGGTGACCGGGTACTCGAGCCGGCCGAACTCGGCGGAGAGCCCGAGCGGCAGCCCGCCGTCGACGGGGATCCGGCGGCAGCTGCCGTCGGTGTCGCGGACCAGCGGGTCGACATGGCCCGCGCGCACGATCTGGACCACTCCGGTCGACAGGTCGGCCTCGGCGTAGAGGCAGGTGGCGAAGCGGTCGGTGTCGAGTTCGTCGAGGAAGGCGGAGGCCCGGGCCATCACGGTCGCCGGGGTGTGGCCCTCGGCCGCGTACGCCCGCAGGACGATCCGCAGCTGGCCCATGACGGCGGCGGCGTCGGTGTCATGGCCCTGGACGTCGCCGATGACGGCGCCGACCCGGCCGCCGGGCAGGGTGATCACGTCGTACCAGTCGCCGCCGATGTCCCGGGCCATCCGGGCGGACCGGTACCGTACGGCGATCTGGGCGCCGGGCACATCGGGGATCCGGCGCGGCAGCATCGCCTGCTGGAGCCCTTCGGCGAGGTCGTGCTCCTGGTCGTAGAGGACGGCGCGCTGCACGCTCTGCGCGATGGTGCTGCCGATGGCGACGAGCAGATTGCGCTCCTCGGCGGTGAAGCCGGTCCGGTCGTCGTAGAGGAGTCCGAAGGCGCCGATGGGGCGGCCCTGGGCGATCAGCGGCAGATAGGCGGCGGCCCGCACCCCGAGCCCGGCGATATGCGGCCAGAGGACGGGATAGGACCCGGCGAAGTCTTCAGGGCCCTCGATGAAGCGGGGCGCCAGGTTCCGGATGACCTCGCTCATCGGGTACTGCTCGTCGACCCGGGTGTAGCGGGTGCCGGGGACGAACGCCTCCTGGGGTCCCTCGGCGACGAGATGGATCCGGCCGCCGGGCTCCAGCAGGCCCATGACCAGGCTGCGGGCGCCGAAGATCTCAAGACCGTGGGTGTCCTTGAGGACGTCGATCACGTCCTGGACGGTCCTGGCGTGGGCCAGGGCGGCGGTGGTGGCCTCGACGACACTGGTCTGCCAGCGGCGTTCGGTGTCGGCGGCGATCCGGGCGGTGGAGTCCGCCAGCTCGGCCGTGGCGTCCCGGACGATGCCGATGACCCGGACCGGGCGGCCGTCGGCGTCCCGGCGGACACAGCCCTGGGAGTGGGTCCAGCGCAGGGTGCCGTCGCGGCGGCGGATCCGGAAGTAGACCCCGTAGTGGTCCCGGCCGCTCTTGAGCGCCTGGGCCACCCCGGCGTCGAGGCGCGCCGCCTCGTCGGACGGCATCCGGGCCATCACACTGGCCCGCCGTCCGTCGTACTCGTCCGGCGGCAGGTCGAGCACCTCGTGCGCGGGCGGGTCCAGATGCATCAGTCCGCTGGCCAGGTCCCAGTCGAAGCTGCCCATCAGGTTGAGGGTCAGGCTCCGGCCCGGATCGGCGGGCCAGTCGTCGGGAAGCGTCTGGGCCCCCGCTACCCGATCAACCATGCCGCCACTCTGCCATCATTTGTCAGATTATTCGACCTATTGCGTGATGACCGGGCGGTCAGCCCTCGTAGGTGTCCGGGTCCCCGGTGAGGTCATCCGAGAGGGCCTCACCGGTTTCCTCGGTCTCCTCGGGGAGGGCGTCGAAGCCGTCGCCCTCCCCGGTGTCCCCGCCGAACAGGAGGTCCGCCGGGTCGGCGGGGTCGATCTCCGCCTCCGGCCCCTCCGGACCGAACAGCGGCTCTTCGCCCGCGCCGCCCGAGGCAGTCCCGCCGGAGTCCGTCCCGTCCGCGACGGCCCAGTCCCGAACCGCGCCGTCCAGGGCGTCGGGGGCCGCGGCGGCGGCCTCCCGGTCCCGGGCGGCCGGATAGGCGTAGACGTCGTCGGGGTTGACCGGGGGCACCACATCGGGCCGCCCGTCGTCCTCGCCGTCCGTACCGGTCGCCCGGTCGATCCAGGTGTCCTCGACGACATCGACGATCACCAGGCTGTCCAGCGGCCGGGTGGCGGGCTTGACCACCACGACGCGGTCGGCGCTGTACCCCTGCCAGGCCGCGCCCCGCTGGATCACACCGCCCTTCACGGCGACCGGCGACGACAGCGGGGTGCCCGACGCGCACCGCACCCGGGGCGCGCCGTACCGGTCCACCAGGACGGCCGTTCCCGCCTGGAGCACCAGCTGGCGGGCGGGGGCAGCGCCCTTTCCGGTCAGGTAGCCGCGTCCGGTGACCCGGGTATCGGCCCGCAGCACCACCGGGGTCAGTCCGCGCAGGAAGCCGGGCAGATCGCCGCGGGAGACGTCGGCGCCGTCGGCGAAGGCGGCGGCCCTGGCGTCGTCCGCCCGCAGCAGGGTGAGCTGTCGTTCCACGTCGCAGCTGCCGACGGACCGGGTTCCGCCGTAGAGCCCGGGGGTGGCGCCCGACATGGTGCGCAGGGTGTGGCCGCGCCGGGCCACGCCGCCGCCCCCGGCGCCCGGGACGACGGGTTCGGGTACGGGGACGGAGAGCGTCCGGGCGCTGGTCGCGGTGTACGGGTCGGGTCCCTGCTCCACCGCCGGTCTGAGGTGGACCTCCTCGTCCCGGTCCCGTTCCGGCTCGGAGCCGCCGCCTCCGCAGCCCGCGGCGAGCACCCCGAGACACACGGCGGCGGGCAGGGCGGCGACCGCCACCGGCCATCGGCGGCGGGGCCGGTGGGGTCCGTACAACTTCCGCTTCCGCATGGTCCGCTTCCGCCTCTCCGCCCCGCCCGTGCCGGGGTGCAGGCGCCGCGGCCGGGCGGCCACGGCGGAGGTCCGCTGTGTCTGTGCGTCCTTTCTTCCGGATCAGCCCCGGACCCGCGACTTGAACGCGTTCAACAGGGCACTTAGGCTCGGCCGTGCGGGGGATGATCGGCTCGGACCCGGGGGTGGCACGGATGGTTTCGGTACTGGTCGGTGTGGTGGCCCGGCTCGCGACGGAGGTGTTCGGGGGCGCCCGTCCGGGGCCGCCCGGTTTCCTCGTTCCCGTTCGGAGCAGCCCGAGCTACCCGGAGACGGGCGCCACCCGGCTGGGTCCGATGCCCGACGGCTACGGGCATCTGCACCACACGGTCCGGATCGGCCGGGGCCGACCGCTGTACGAGGCCGCGGGCGCGGCCGTCCTCGACTGGCGGATGCACTCGGCGGCCGGCTGCCGCCCCAGGACCACCGGCCCGGCGGCCGAGCCCGGCACCCAGGTGGAGGTGTCCCTGGGCGTCGGCCCGGTCCGGATCTCGGGCCGCTGTGCGGTGGTCTGGGCCGAGTCGGGGCGGACCCGGACCGGTTTCGGCTACGGCACCCTGCCCGGTCATCCGGAACGCGGCGAGGAGTGCTTCGTGGTGGACATCAGGGACGACGGGTCGGTCTGGTTCACCGTCATGGCCTTCAGCCGTCCGGCCCGCTGGTTCACCCGGCTCGCCGGACCGCTGATCCCGCCCGTGCAGCGGGCCTACGCCCGCCGACTGGGCCGTACGGTACGCCGACTGGCCGCCCCGGCGGGCGCGGCGGGGGTGCCGGGCCCGTACGCCCCGTTCGATACTGGGCGGGATGGAGTGGTTCGTTGACGACGGCTACGCGCTGAGCCGGCTGGTCTTCCAGCGGGTACTGGCGGCTGTCTATCTGGTCGCGTTCCTCACGGCGGTCCGCCAGTTCCGGGCGCTGATCGGCGAGCGGGGCATGCTGCCGGTGCCCCGGTATCTGCGGGGTGTGCCGTTCCGCCGGGCGCCGGGCGTTTTTCAGCTGCGCTACTCGGACCGGCTCTTCGCGAACTGTGCCCGGACCGGGGTGGTGCTCTCGGCGGCTCTGCTCGCCGGTGCCGCCGACGACATCCCGCTCGCTCTGGCGATGGCCTGGTGGGCGGTGCTCTGGGCGCTGTATCTGTCGATCGTCAACGTGGGCCAGGTCTGGTACGGGTTCGGCTGGGAGTCCCTGCTGCTGGAGACGGGTTTCCTCGCGGTCTTCCTCGGCAACGACCGGACCGCGCCGCCGGTCCTGGTGCTTCTGCTGCTGCGCTGGCTGCTGTTCCGGGTGGAGTTCGGCGCCGGAATGATCAAAATGCGCGGCGACCCCTGCTGGCGGGATCTGAGCTGTCTCCGGTACCACCACGAGACGCAGCCGATGCCGGGCCCGCTGAGCCGCTTCTTCCATCTGCTGCCCGCGCCGTTGCACCGGGTGGAGGTCGCGGCCAACCACGTCGCCCAGCTCGTTCTGCCGTTTCTGCTCTTCACTCCGCAGCCGGTGGCGTCGGTCGCGGCCGGTCTGATCGTGGTGACCCAGTTGTGGCTGGTGCTGTCGGGCAACTTCGCCTGGCTGAACTGGCTGACGATCGCGCTGGCGCTGTCGGCGGTGGACGGGTCCCTGGTGGGCGCCCCGGCGCGGGCGGCTCCCGGGCCGCCGGTCTGGTACGTGGTCGTCGTCGTCGCGGTCACCGTCCTGGTGGTGGTCCGCAGCTACCGGCCCGCGCGCAATCTGCTCTCCCGCGAGCAGCGGATGAACACCAGCTGGGATCCGCTGCATCTGGTGAACTCCTACGGCGCCTTCGGCACCGTGAGCCGGGTGCGCCGGGAGGTGGTGATCGAGGGGACGGCCGAGCCGGTCGTCGGCCCGGACACGGTGTGGCGGGAGTACGGTTTCCGGGGCAAGCCGACGGATCCGTACCGCGGGCCCCGGCAGTTCGCCCCGTACCATCTGCGGCTCGACTGGCTGATGTGGTTCGCCGCGCTCTCGCCCGGCTATGCCCGCTCCTGGTTCGGGCCGCTGGTGGAGCGGCTGCTGGCGGGCGACCGGGACACCCTGCGGCTGCTGGGGGTGAATCCGTTCCCCGACGCGCCGCCGGTCTTCGTCCGGGCCCGGATCTGGCGCTATCGCTATACGACCCGGGCCGAGCGGCGGGCCACGGGGGCGGTCTGGTACCGGGACGGGGAGCGGGAGTTCTGGCCGCCGACCCGGCTCGGGCGCTGAGCCCCTGGCCGGGTCCGGCGGCGTACGGCATGGTCCCGGCGGCTCGCGGAAACGCGCGTGCCCCCGCCGGGTCGGCGGGGGCACGGGTACCGGGCGGACCGGCCGTCCGGTCAGTCGGATCAGTCGGATCAGTCGATTCCGGGCAGGATGTGCGGCTCGGCGAGGTCGTCCTCGTATCCGGCCAGCCGGATCGGGGCGGACCTGGCCCAGACGTCCAGGCTGCCGAGCCGCTCCGGGCGGGCGCTCCGCTCCCGGGTCGGTTCCGGGGGGCGCGTCTCGTACTGCTTCACCTCAGGTGTCACCGCGAACTCCTCTGTGTCGCGCAACAAGGGACAGGGCGAATCGGTCGCGGTGGCGCCGGCGTTCGGGCGGGACCGCAGCCTGGTTGCAGACGTGTCCCAGGACGGCCGGAAGGCTTTTGTGGATCCTCTTGGTGGCGTCCGTGGGTCTCAGAGTAACCACATGAGCGGGGCTCCGCTCGATGGGGGCTGGTGAATTCCTCGCATTCCAGCCGTGATCCGGTCGAAGGTCCACGACGGCGGGGCGCCGGAGCAGCCCCGGGCCGCTGTGGCGGGTGATGCCACGGATGGAGTAGTGGTGCCAGTGGTCGGAGTTACTCGCCGACGGCCGCTGTGCGGAAACGTTTCCGGGGGCGCCGTCGCACGACGGCGCCCCCGGAAAACGGCGCATTCCCACCGCTGCGGCGGGGCGCCCCCGCGCCCCCGCCCGGCCGGTGGACTACCACTTGCCGGGCGCGTAGTCCTTCAGGAAGCAGCCGTACAGATCCTCGCCCGCCTCGCCGCGCACGATCGGGTCGTAGACCCGGGCCGCTCCGTCGACCAGGTCGAGCGGGGCGTGGAAGCCCTCGTCGGCCAGCCGCATCTTGTCCGGGTGCGGGCGCTCGTCGGTGATCCAGCCGGTGTCGACGGCCGTCATCAGGATCCCGTCGCTGCGGAACATCTCCTCGGCGCTGGTCCGGGTGAGCATGTTCAGCGCCGCCTTCGCCATATTGGTGTGCGGATGTCCGGCGCCCTTGTAGCCCCGGGCGAAGACGCCCTCCATGGCGGAGACGTTGACGACGTACGTCCGGCGCGCGGCCGAGGCGGCCATCGCCGGGCGGAGCCGGCTGATCAGGATGAACGGGGCGGTCGAGTTGCAGAGCTGGACCTCCAGCAGCTCGACCGGGTCGACCTCGGAGACGGTCTGGATCCAGCTGTTCGTGGCGTCCAGGTCGGGGACGAGCCCGCCCGCGTCGATCGCCGTACCGGCCTCGATCCGGGCCGGGGTGGCCGAGCCCGAGACCAGGGCGAGCCCGGTGACGTCCGCGGCCGTCAGGCCCTCACCCGCGGCCCGCGGCAGGGCGGCCACCGGGTCCACGGCGCCGCTGCCGAAGGTGCCGATCACCTCGGCCGGGGGCAGTACGCCCGCGGGCAGCGGCGCGGACTCGGCGGCGAGCAGCTCGCGGTAGGCCGCCGGGGAGCGGCGGACGGTCTGCGCGGCGTTGTTGATCAGGATGTCCAGGGGCCCTTCGGCGGCGACCGAGTCGGCGAGGGCGACGACCTGCGCCGGGTCCCGCAGATCGATACCGACGATCTTGAGCCGGTGGATCCACTCGTCGCTGTCGGGCATGGCCTTGAAGCGGCGGATCGCGTCGTTGGGGAAGCGGGTGGTGACCGTGGTGTGGGCGCCGTCGCGGAGCAGCCGCAGGGCGATGTACATGCCGATCTTGGCCCGGCCGCCGGTGAGCAGGGCACGCCGGCCGGTGAGATCGGTCCTGGCGTCCCGGCGGGCCCGGTTCTCGGTCGCGCACTCCGGGCAGAGCTGATGGTAGAAGGCGTCGACCTCGACGTACCGGGTCTTGCAGACATAGCAGGACCGGGGGCGCTTGAGTATGCCCGCGAGCTGCCCCTGCGCCGACGAGGACGGCAGCAGACCCTCGGTCTCGTCGTCGATCCGCTCGGCGGAGCCGGTGGCCGTGGCCTCGGTCACGGCCTTGTCGTGCGCGGTCTTGGAGGCCCGGCGCTCCTGGCGCCTGCGCTGCTTGACCGTACGGTAGATGCCCGCGGTGGCCCGGCGGACGGTGATCGCGTCGGGGTGGTCGACGTCCAGCTCGTCCAGCTCGTCCAGCACGCTGAGGCAGACGGCCAGCCGCTCCGGGTCGATACCGGGCCCGTACGACGCGGGGCTGTCCTCTGTCACCGTCATGAGCTGTGCCATTCCTCGATCGCGGGGCGCGCGGGGCTGACCGCGCGCTGATCACCCGGGGGTTCCAAAAGCGCGATTTTACCGAGCGGAGGGGTGACGGACCAAATGTGATCGTCCCGGCCGGGGACCGGGGCCGGTTTCGCCGGGTGCGCCCCGGGGCCGGACCCCGCGGATCAGCAGTCCCCGGCGGCTTGCCCCGCCCCGGGCGGGGTGTCGAAGGCGCAGTCCCCGCAGAGCCCGCCGCCCACCCGTTAGTGGAGGCAGCAGGTGGTCCGCCGCATCCCGGGGCCCCGTACGGTGCGGGCCAGATCGGGGTGGTCGAAGAGGCCGTCGGCCAGGGTCCGGGCCCGGTCGGCGGCGTCGGTACGGCCGGTACGGCGGGCCCAGGCGTCGATCTCGCGGACGGCCCCGGCGAGCGCGGAGCCCGCGTTGCCCCAGAGCAGCCCGGGGGAGATCCGGGTATCGCGGCGGACGGCGGCGGCGAGCGGGACGAGATGGGCCTCGTGGACGGCGGCCCGGATCGCGGCCACGGACGCGGGCAGGGTGCCCGGGTCGGTCAGCAGCAGATCGTCGGGGGTGGTCCGCTCGGGGGTCCAGCGGAGATCGGCGGGGCGGAGCGCGGGCAGGGTGCCGTGGAGGGCGGCGGAGCCGAGGGCGATCGACCAGAGCCGGGCGGCGAGTCCGAACTGGGCGATGGAGGCGGCGACCCGTCGCTCACGGGCGCCGAGCCGGTCGGCGACGAGATCGATCCGGCGGGCGAGCGGGACGGGGTCGCCCGCGTAGACGGCGGCGAGCGCGGTGGCGGCCGGGCCCGGTTCCGTACCGTCCGGGGGCGTGCCGGTGCGCAGGGCGAAGAAGCCGCCGATAGCACCGGTGGCAGCGGTCCCGGCTGTTCCGGTCTCGCCCTCCGGTCCTGCTCCCCCGCTCATCCGCCGCCCCTTCTCTCGTCGCCCGCGGCCGTCCGCGCGTCGTGGTCTCCGTGTGCCGCCGTCGACGGCTGTCGCATGGTGCCATGCCGGGCGTACCGTGGTCCTGTCGGCCTTCGTGCCACCCGCGCGGCTCCGCCGATGTACGGCCCGGTGCGGATCCACGGGTTCCGGCGCCCCGGGGCGCGTTCCGGGGTACGCCCCGCCGACCTGCCCGGACACCGGGGATCAGACCTGGGGCCTACGCTCGTACTCCGTCGGCAGTAGGAGGGATTGCCTGCTCCAGGACGACGACGCGACGCCGTATCAGAGGGATCGTGATCTCTATGAGTCCCCTTCTGCTCGCCGTGCTGCTGTCCCTGGTCTCCGCGGTCGCCTATGCGGCCGGGGCGATCGTGCAGGAGCACGTCGCGGCGACCGCGCGCGCCTACGCCCCCCTGAACCACCCCGGGTGGTGGTGTGCCGTGACCCTGAACGGGGTCGGTGCGCTGCTGCATGTGATAGCCCTCGCCTACGGGCCGCTCAGTGTCGTCCAGCCGCTCGGCGCGCTGACGATCGTGTTCGCCCTGCCGCTGGCCGCGGTCTTCGTCCGGCGGCGGGCCGGGGCGACCGCGTGGCGCGGGGCGCTGCTGGCGACCGTGGGGCTGGCGGGTCTGCTGGCGCTCAGCGGGGACGCCGGGAACTCGGCCTCCTCGTCGCTGGGTACGGGGCAGCGGGCGCTGCTGGGGGCGGTGACGTTCGGGGTGGTCGCCCTGGTGTTCCTGGTGGCGCAGACGATCAACCGTCCGGTGCTGCGGAGCGTGCTGCTGGCGGCGGCGGCCGGGGTGGCGTTCGGGATCGGCTCCGTGTTCACCAAGACCGTCGCGGTCGACTGGGAGTGGTCGGAGCCGCTCGCCCAGTGGCCCAGTCTGCTCGCGGTCGCCGTCCTGGCCACCGGTGGGCTGCTGCTCTCGCAGGCGTCGTACCGGGGCGCGGGGCTCGCGGCGCCGCTGGCGACGGTGACGGTGGTCAATCCGGTGGTCGCGACGGCGGTCGGGCTGACCATGCTCGGGGAGTCGTTCCGGGGCGGCGCCCCGGGCGCGGTGCTGGCGATCGGCTTCGGCGCGGTGGCGGCGGCCGGGCTCGCCCTGCTCACATCGGAGCGGCTGGCGGCGGCCCGGGACCGGGAGGCCGCGGTGGCCGCCGGGGAGCCGGGGAACGCGCGCGGGACGGCCGGCGACGGTCCCGACGCGGATCCGGTGTCGCGGGGCGGAGCGGAGACCGGCGGGCGTCCCGGGGGCACTCCGGTGCCGTACGGCCCGGCCGCGCGCGCCGGTCGGGGCGCGGCGGACCGGACCGGGAGGCGGGGGTTTCGCGGCTGTGGATCCCACCGGCCCGGATATCGGGCCGCCCGGCACCGGGCGGTGCCGGGGCCGTCGGCGGAGCGGCGGGCCCCGGCGGCGGCGCGGGGGTCAGATTGAGACGCCACCGGACCTGAGGTAGGCGAGGGGGTCGATGTCGGTGCCGTAGCCGGGGCCGGTTCGGACCTCGAAGTGGAGATGGGGGCCCGAGCTGTTGCCGGTGTTCCCGGAGCGGCCGATCCGCTGGCCGCTGTCGACCTGCTGGCCGGAGCGGACGGTGAGCGCGGAGAGATGGGCGTACTGGCTGTACCGGCCGTCGTCGTGGCGGACGACGACCTGGTAGCCGTAGGCACCGGCCCAGCCCGCGGAGACCACGAGGCCGTTGGCGACGGACTTGACCGAGGTGCCGGTCGCGACGGGGAAGTCGACCCCGGTGTGGTAGCCGCTGGACCAGGCGGAGCCCGCCTTGCGGTACGCGGTGCCGATGGCGCCGTCGACCGGGGCGCTCAGCCCGGCCCGGGACGGGGCGGCCTGCCGGGTCTTCCTCGGCTGGGGCTTCTGGGTCTGCTGCGGCTTGGTGGCGGGCCGCTCCGCCCGCTCCTTCCGCACCTCGGGCGCGGCCTTGCGGGGCGCCTGCTTGCGGGCCTGCTCGCCGGTGGCCCGCTGCCGGGGCGCGGGGGCCGCCGTCTTCGGGGTGCGGTCGGTTCCGGCGGCGCGCTCCCGGACCGGCGCCGAACCCTTCGCGGGGGCCGACATCTTGATGACCAGCTTCTGGCCCGGGTGGATCAGATCCGGGTCGGAGCCGACGGTCGCCCGGTTCTGCTCGTAGAGGGCGGGCCAGCCGCCCCGGACGTTCTTGGCGTCGGCGATCGAGGAGAGGGAGTCGCCGCCCGCGACGGTGTAGCCCTGGCGCTGGGTGGGGACCGTGGTCGGAGTCGCCTTCTGCTGCTTGGGGGGCGCGGTCCGCTGCGGGGCGGCCTGCCGGGTCTCGGCGGCGGCGGTCCGGCCGCCCTGGGCCTTGTCCCCCCGCTCGGGGGAGACGGCGGGCGCGTCGCCGCCGCGGCTGAGCCCGGCCTTGCCGGAGCAGTGCGGCCAGGCGCCGGGGCCCTGGGCCTCCAGGACCCGCTCGGCGACGGCTATCTGCTGGTCCTTGCTGGCGAGGTCGGCGCGCGGGGCGTACTCCCGGCCACCGAACGCCTCCCAGGTGGACTGGCTGAACTGGAGTCCGCCGTAGTAGCCGTTACCGGTGTTGATCTTCCAGTTGTTGGTCGACTCGCAGGCGGCGACCTTCTCCCAGACGTCGACGGACGCGGCCTGGCTGGTGCTCGCGGCGATCAGCGGGAGCGCCACGCCGGACGCGCCCGCGGTGACCGTCAACGACGCGCGGTTGATACGGCTCGGCTGTTGGCGGCGGTGGCGACCGGTTGCGGCCATGGTGCTTCTCCCCCTGGGGCAGGCAGAACTGAAACGGCTGGTACGACGAGTACGGCTGGTCAAGCACGGTAGATCACGGAACGGTCACGTACCAAGCCGTCAACCTAGGCCGTCCGCTCCGGCCCTGACAAGGGCTCAGCGCCCCGCGCACGACGGCAGGCGGGGGCGGACACCCCCGGAGGGCCGGTCCGGACCTGGGGGGACCGTCGCCCGATCGCCGCCCCGACCCCGTGCCATCGGGGCGAACACGGGCTCGAACGGGGAAATTTTCCGGGCTGCGCGGGAATTGACGACGAGTGAGCGGCCGGAGCCCCGGCACCGCGTACGACCACCCGGCCGACCGGCCGGAAGGCATCCGCGGACCCGTGGGTGATCTTCGGCACACGCCTTGGACCGCAGGAGTTTCTGATGAGTGGTAACGCGCAGATCGGGGTCACGGGACTCGCGGTGATGGGCCGCAATCTCGCCCGCAACTTCGCCCGGAACGGCTTCACGGTCGCCGTGCACAACCGTACGGCGGCCAGGACCCGCGCCCTGGTCGAGGAGTTCGGGGACGAGGGGGAGTTCATCGCCGCCGAGTCGGCGGAGGAGTTCGTCGCCGCGCTCGAACGGCCCCGCCGACTGGTGATCATGGTCAAGGCGGGTGGGCCGACGGACGCCGTGATCGAGGAGTTCGCCCCCCTCCTCGACGAGGGCGATGTCATCATCGACGGCGGCAACGCGCACTTCGCCGACACCCGGCGCCGCGAGCGGGAACTGCGGGAACGCGGTATCCACTTCGTCGGCGTGGGCATCTCCGGCGGCGAGGAGGGCGCCCTGCACGGCCCCAGCATCATGCCCGGCGGCTCCGAGGAGTCCTATGCCGCCCTCGGCCCGCTCCTGGAGCGGATCGCGGCGAAGGCGCCCGACGGCGTGCCGACCGTGGCCCATATCGGCCCGGACGGCGCGGGGCACTTCGTCAAGATGGTCCACAACGGCATCGAGTACGCGGATATGCAGCTGATCGCCGAGGCGTACGATCTGCTCCGCTCGGTGGCGGGCTACTCCCCCGCCGGGATCGCCGAGACGTTCCGCCGGTGGAACCGGGGGCGGCTGGGCTCGTATCTGATCGAGATCACGGCCGAGGTACTGGCCCATACGGACGCGGCGACCGGGAAGCCGTTCGTGGACGTCGTCGCCGACCGGGCCGAGCAGAAGGGCACGGGCCGCTGGACCGTCCAGACGGCGCTCGACCTCGGGGTGCCCGTCTCGGGGATCGCGGAGGCGGTCTTCGCCCGCTCCGTCTCGGGCCACGCGGCGCTGCGGGAGGCGTCCCGCGAGCTGCCGGGCCCGGTGCCGCGACCGCTCGGCGCGGCGGAGGCCGCGGCCTTCGCCGACGCCGTGGAGCAGGCGCTGTACGCCTCGAAGATCGTCTCCTACACCCAGGGCTTCCATCAGATCGCGGCGGGCAGCACCGAGTTCGGCTGGCATGTCGACCTCGGCGCGGTGGCGTCGATCTGGCGGGCGGGGTGCATCATCCGGGCGGACTTCCTCGACCGGATCCGGGAGGCGTACGACTCCCGGCCCGACCTGCCGGGCCTGCTGTCGGACCAGCGGTTCGCGGCGGAGATCGGCGCGGCGCAGGACGACTGGCGGGAGGTCGTCGCCACGGCGGCCCGCCAGGGCGTGCCGACACCGGGGTTCTCGGCGTCCCTGGCGTACTACGACGCGCTGCGCGCGGAGCGCCTCCCGGCGGCCCTCACCCAGGGCCAGCGGGACTTCTTCGGCGCGCACACCTACCGCCGTACCGACCGCGAGGGATCGTTCCACACTCTCTGGGGCGGGGACCGCTCGGAGGTCGCGGCGGACTGACCGGCCGTACGGCCCGGGGCCGGGGCACGTCGGACGCGCCCCGGCCGTCATAGGCCCGACGGCCGGAGGATCAGGCCGGTCCCGGCTGGGGCTGGGGCTCCGGATCGGGCCCCGGGCCGGGCCCGGGACCGGGCGGCGTCACCGGGTCCGGCGGCCGGGGCGGCGGCTGCGGAGTCGGTACGGGGCCGGGCAGCGGGCCGGGGTCGGGTCCCGGCGGGCCCGGCGACGGTACGGGTGACGGAGGTACGGGGGGCTGGGTCATACGGTCCTCCAGGATCCGGAGTCGTGCGTTCCAACTGTCTCCCGGTACGGGTTCCCCCGCCCGCCGGGCCCACACTCCCCCGGCGGGTCACCCTCCGTTCAGGGCCGTCACCGCCGCGCGCAGCCCGGACTCGGGCCCCGCCAGGACCGGGATCGCCGTACGGGCGTATCCGGTGGCCGGGGCCATCGACGCCTGGGCCAGCACGATCACCGCCGTATCGCGGACGGCGTCGACCGCGGCGGCCACCGTCCGGGCGTACCCCTCGGCGTCCCCGGCCTCGAACCGCTCCCAGGCCCCGGGGACCAGGACGCTCCGCAGTTCGAGGGGCCGTCCGGCGGCCTCCGCCCGGATCAGCGCCTCCGTGGGCCCCAGCGTGCTCGCCAGGGCGGCCAGTACCACGGCCCGGCCCCGGGCGGCGGCCTCGGCCGCCATCGGGCGGTCCACCCGGAGTACGGGCACGCCGTGCCGCCCGGCGCTCGCCTCGGCGACGGCGCCGATGGTCGAGCAGGTGCAGAGCACGGCCCCGGCCCCGGCCGCGACGGCCCGCCCGACCACGCCGGAGACCTCGTCGGCGACCGCCTCGGGCCCCTCCGCGACCGCGCGGGCCAGCAGTCCCTCGTGGACGAGATGGCGCAGCCCGACCCCCGGATGGTGCCGGTCGCGCAGGGCGTCGAAGACCGGCGGATGCACGGCCGAGGTGTGGAGCAGCGCCAGAACGGGCCCGGCGGAACCCGCCGGGCCCTCGCCGCTCACCACCGGTCGGGCCGGGCCCGCAGCTCCTCCTCGGCGGCCTCGACCAGCCCGGCCGGGGCCTCGGGCGCCTCGTCGGGGTGCCGTCCGGCCCAGCGCGCGGCGTACGGGCACAGCGGTACGACGGCCAGGCCCGCCCGCCCCGCGATCGCGTAGAACTCGCGGACCAGGGCCCCCGCGATGCCCCGGCCCTCGTAGCCGCGGTCGACCACGGTGTGCACGGCGACCAGCGCGGCGGGCGCGCCGTCCCGGTCCAGGACGAAGTACTGGATCCGCCCGGTCACGGTCCCGTCGCCGTCGTACGCCTCCAGCAGGCCCCGCGCCCGGTCGTCCCGCAGCTCGTACTCCGCGGCCTCGGCCATCACATCGCTCCTTCGCTCATCGTTCGCCGGCTCCGCCCACGACGGCACCGGGACTCCGCTCGGTCCGGCTCCCCGGTACGGGCGCCGACGCGTCGCTCCCCAGCTCCACGATGCGGTTCGCGGCGTCCACATGCACCACCCGCGGCACCAGGGCGCGCGCCTCCGCGTCGTCCATCTGGGCGTAGCTGATGAGAATGACCACGTCCCCGGGATGGACCAGATGGGCGGCGGCACCGTTGATCCCGATCACCCCGGAACCGCGTTCGCCCTCGATGACATAGGTCTCCAGCCGGGCACCATTGGTGACGTCGACGATATGGACCAGCTCACCGGCGAGCAGATCGGCGGCCTCCATCAGCTCGCCGTCGATCGTGACGGAGCCGACATAGTGCAGATCGGCCTGCGTCACAGTGGCACGGTGAATCTTGGACTTGAACATGGTGCGCATCATCGAGCTACTCCCGGAACTAGGCTCCCTGCCTGCGTTCTCGCAGGTCAAGTGCAGTTCCCTACCTTACAACGAGTCGCATATCCGGTCAGCTTCCACCAGGTTTTCGAGGGCTGATGCTGACCAATCGCCGACTTTCCCGGCGCACCATCAGGCAGGTTCCAGAGGGCTCATCCTGCTCACTCACTCCCCACCACCACGACGACGCCAGCCCACGCAACAACCGTCGGCAGCCGCCTGGGGGCGCACCCTCGTCGCGAACAGATCCAGGGCGGCCGATTGGCCGTCGGCACGTGCCCGGTGCCGACCGGGGCGGGCCGGGACCGGGCAGGTGCAGTTCCCGCGCGCGGTGATGAACAGGAAGAGGTCGCAGTCCGAGCTGGGGCCTTCTGGCGGGTTGCCGCAGCACCGGCCCGCGATCCGCCGCGGGGAGGGAGGCCCTGGTTGCCGCGCAACTGTTCTCGCCCCCGGCCGGAGAATGACCGGATGGAAGGTGACGAGCACCTGGTGCGGGCGGCGGCCGCCGGGCGGGACGAGGAGATCGTGGCTCTGCTGTGTCTGGGTGTTTCCCCGGACGGCCAGACTTGCCAGGGTCGGGGCCGCGCCGCGCTGGACCACGCCTTGTGGGGAGGTCACACGGCGGCAGCGCGTCTTCTCCTGGAGGCCGGGGCGGACACGGAAGCGCCCGTTGGTGAGTACCGGGAGACGGCGCCGCTGCGTCTCGCCGTGGAACAGGCGCGGGCAGAACTTGCCCGGCTGCTCCTCGAAGCGGCAGCGGAGCCCAACGGCAGGGTGTAGTCGACCCGGCCCACCGCGCTCATGATCGCCGTCGGCATGGGCACGTGGAGATCGCCCGCCTGCGGCTCGACCACGGCGCGTTGACCGAACTCGCCAGCCGCGACATGACCGCGCTGGAGTGGGCCGCCCGGCAGGGCCGACACCGCACAGCCTCGCCATGGGCGCCGGGGACGTCACCGACCTCGGCCCCGTCATCCTGGACCGGCTCTCCGGCCGGACCCGCCCGACCAGCTAGGGAACCCGAATTCCGATGCGCGCCGGGCGGGCGTCTTCGGCGAGTGGCCACGTAGGCGCTCGCTCGCCTCGGTGCGTCCGCCCGGCCGTATCGGTGCCTAGGCGCCGTACCACTGCTGGTAGCCGAGACCGTTGCAGGCGTGTTCGCGGAGCCCGAAAGCGCCGCTGTCGTCGATACACCGACGCGTATTCTCGTTCTTGAATGTGATCGTGCCGTTGCTGTTGCGCCACAGTTCCCAGCGCTGGTAGTTGAGGCCATTGCAAGAGTGTTCGCGGAGCCCGAAGGCACCACTGTCGTCGATACACCGACCGGTGTTGTCGTTCCTCAGGACCCAGTTGTTGTTCAGGGAAGAAATGATCTTCCAGTCCTGGTAGTTGAGACCGTTACAGGAATGCTCGCGGAGCCCGAAGGCGCCGCTGTCGTCGATACAGCGACCGGTGTTGAGATTCTTGATCGCGCCCCCGGCCATCGTCTGGGCGTCTTGGGGCAGTACCCGCGCCGTGTCGGTTTGCGGGGACGACGGGGCGGGCGCTGCGGATGCGCCGGGTCCGCTGACCATCAGGGCCGCGCTCGACAGTGCCGAGACGATCATGAGAGCCGTACGGGTTCGCGGCAGTCTGCGTAAGGTCATGTGTGCCTCCGGTCGGTTGTGCCTCGTGCCTGGACCGTGCGGGAAGCCATCAGATACGCAATGAACATGCCATGAAGGTCGCGAGATCAAGCCCGGCTTCTATTCAATGGCCGAATGACCGGCTTCGGAGTTGATATCGGCGGCCGGAGCCCTGGAACTGGGCACGGTCAGGCCGAGGCGGTATGACCGGGGCCATCGGCTCCCGCGCCGTCAGTTGTACTGCTGGCTCGATGGCCAGAATTGAACGACAAACCGTTCCCCGGTCAGTATCTGCGCTCGTTCGGCACTGATGGGGAACACGCTCATGGCTTCGTTCATCTGCTGCCACCCCTGGTACATCACGCGCACGGCATAGTTGCCGGGCCCGGGGAGTTCGAGGACCGTAGCGCCAATGGTGCGCTTGGAGATGACGAGAGTGCCCGTTGGGCATTCCAAGGCCAGAAGGCGATGGCCTTCCCAACTGGTCAGGTCGGAGTCTGGGGCCGCGTTCCAGGCTTCGATCGTGAGATCGACGTCCATCGTTCCCGCGCAGGCGATGGCGATCTCGTATCCGGTGCCAGCCGCCACTTCGCTCCGGGCTCGCGTCGCCACTTCCGGATCCCGCGCGTCACAGTCGCCGTCGTAGAGGTCGAATCCACCGTAGTCGGGGGTGATCCGGAAATCGTGCGCCAGCAGCCGTTCGGGCATCAGGGCTCCTTCCCGCCCGGCCATGCTCTCACGCGGGCGATACGGACCGCCTTCGACTCGGTGCCGGTCGCGGTCTGCAACCGGAGCGCTGCCGGGCGTGAATCGTTTCACGCCCGGCAGTGATGATTCCGGCGGGCAGAAGGAAGTCGCGGCCGACAGCCCTCCGGCTCCTTCGCGCTCCCGGGACGGCCCGGGTGGCGAGCCTCGCCGGGTAGGAGCCCCCGCCGTGCAACCCATCTCCAACGCACCGAGAAGACGCTCGGACTCGACCTCCGGAACACCCGCAGCGGGGCGGTCTCTCCCTCGCCCTGGCCCTCGCCGACCCCCGGGACCTCGAGGAGACGGCCGATGTCACGGCCTCGCCCACCCTCGACGACCTGCTGGGCACCCCTGCCGTCGCTTCCTGGGCCCGTGCGCTCCTCGCCCCGCTGCGTCCCCATGAGCGTCAGGACCTTCGCGGCACTTTGATCGCCTGGATCGAGGCCGACGCGGACGCCCGGCTGACCGGTCGACGACTCGGTATCAGCCGGAACACCGTCCGCTCCCGCCTGCGCACCGCCGAACAGGTCCTCGGCCGCGACATCCTGAGCACCGGCGCCGGTGTCCATGAACTCGTCCACGCCTTCCACGCCACCGGCCGACTCGCCCCATCCCGTACGGCGTCGTCACAGCCGGGGGAACGAGAAGAGTCGTAGCGGGTAGCCCCGTAGAACGCCTACGGGACGTTCCTCCGACGGATTCGCCGTACGCACGGCTCGGACGTCGCCGGTACCGCATTGGGCCGCCTCCGTACCGGAGGCGTCGTCCGGTACGAGGGCCTGCCCGCCCATCGCCTTGACATCTGTGCAGATGAGGGGGCGTGGGAGGGGGTGGCTTGCCAGGAAGAAGACCCCTGGGGGATCGTTGCCTGAAGGAAATGATCCCGATGGAGTTGGTGAGGTGAGGGATTCGCCCAGCGGGTCCTCGTTCTTTGGTTTCCACCCGAGCACAGACCGCCGCGGACGCGGAGCCGGCCTTCCCGTGGGGCCGTGCCCCCTACCCGGTCCTGGTAGCTGACGCGGCGGGCCTTGTCGTGGACTGCAACGACGCGGCTCGGGCACTGCTGCCTGCGGCCCGACCGGCGTGCCGCCTGGCCGACGTGGCACCGGACTGGCTGGCCGCGGCCCACCGGGCGATCCGCCGGGGCGGCCCGGATGCCGCCCGGCACTCGGACGTACCGCTGTCCGGTGCGATCGAAGCACGCCGTTTCGAGGCGCACCCCAGTGTGCGGGACGACGGCACGGTGGCGTGGTGGCTGGTGGACGACACGGATCACCAGCTGGCCCGTGAGGCCCTGCACATGGAACGGGAGCGGACCGCGTTCCTCGCGAAGGCGTCCAGCACGCTGCTCTCCTCACTCAACCTGGGGCGGTGCATGGACGTGACGGCGCAGCTGGCTGCCGAGAACCTCGCCGACGCGGCCCTGGTCATCGCGCCGGCCCGCGGCCGCCGCCTTCCGGTGGTGACGTGTCTGCGGGGCGGCATGCCCCTTTCCTCGCAGGAAGCGGTCGACCCCGGCGAGGTGCCCGGTCTCGGTGAAGCCCTGCGCGGGTTTCCGCCGGTGCCCTCCCGGTGGATCGACCCCGCCGCCGCTCCGGCCTGGATGATCCCCGAAGGCTTCGGCCCCATCGGGGCGATGGTGATCACTCCGCTGCCCGGGCACGGCGTTCCGGCCGGGGCGCTGGTGATGCTGCGCGGGGAGGGCAGCGCGGCCTTCACCGAAGAGGAAGAGGTCTTCGCCCGCCTGTTCGCCGCGCGTTCGGGGGCGGCCATGTCGGCGGCCCGTCTGTACGCGGAGCAGACGGCCATCACCGAGGTACTCATGCGGGAGCTGCTGCCCCCGGCCCTGCACCAGATCTCCGGCGTGGACTTCGCCGGCAGCTACCGCCCCTCGGCCGACCACGAACGCATCGGCGGGGACTTCTACGACGTTCACCCCGCCGCCGTGGAAGGCGAGCCTTCGCTGGTGACGCTGGGCGATGTGTGCGGGAAGGGCCTGGAAGCCGCCGTCCTCACCGGCAAGATCCGCAACACCCTGCATGCCCTGCTGCCCCTGGCCGACGACCACCAGCGGATGCTCACCCTGCTCAACACCGCCCTGCTCAACTCACACCACACCCGGTTCGCGACCCTGGTACTCGCCTCCGCCGCCCGCCGGGGCCACGAGGTCCAGGTACGGCTGACCAGCGCCGGCCATCCCAACCCGCTGATCATCCGCGCGGACGGCACGGTCCAGAAAGCCGACACCCGCGGCACCCTGGTCGGGGTGCTGCCGGACGTCCGCGCCCGTACCGCGTCCGTCACGCTCGCCCCCGGCGAGTCCTGCGTCCTCTACACCGACGGCATCACCGAGGCCAAGGGCGGCCCGCTGGGCGACAGCTTCTTCGGTGAGGAACGCCTCCGGCGCGCCCTCGCCGGATGCGCCGGGATGCCGGCCGAGGGCATCGTGGAACACGTCCAGATGCTCGCCTCCCAGTGGCTCGGCAACCGTCGCCACGACGATATGGCCGTCCTCGCGATCTCCGCGCCCCGCACCCGTCATCTGAGTGCGGTGAACGGCCGCACTCGGGGCAGGTTCACCGCATGAGCACGCACACCCCGCCCCGGCTCCCCGGCCGTGAGCGCATACGGGAACTCACCGCCGAGCTGTGGACCGCCGTGGCGGCAGGCGACGAGCACACCGCCACCGGTATCGTCCTGGGCGCCCTGGACGACGGTCTCGACCCCGAGTCCGTCCTGCTGGACGTGATCGCCGCGGTCCAGGGCACCATCGGCGAGGAATGGGCCGCCAACCGCATCAGCGTCGCGCAGGAGCATGCCGCGACCTCCATCAACGAACGCGCCGTCGCCGCGCTCGCCCTGCATCCCGCCGCCCGTACCACGGCCCGCCGGGGACGGATCACGGTGGCCTGCGTGGACGGTGAGTGGCACGCCTTGCCCGCCCGCCTGGTGGCCGAGGTGCTGAAACTGCGCGGCTGGCAGGTCGACTACCTCGGCGCGCAGGTCCCCTCCCCTCATCTCATCTCCCACCTGCACACCACGAAGGCCGACGCGGTCGCCCTGTCCGGCTCGATCGCCACCCGCCTGCCCACGGCGCACGCGGCGATCACCGCCTGCCAGGCCGTGGGCGTTCCCGTCCTGGTCGGAGGCGCCGCGTTCGGACCCGACGGCCGCTATGCGAAACTGCTGGGCGCCCAGGCGTGGGCTCCGGACGCCCGAACCGCGGCCGACCGGCTCGCCGAGGGGCCGCTGGCGCGCCCGCAGGCCGACCACCAGCAGGTCGACGACCTGCCGCACCTGGCCGACCAGGAGTACACGATGGTCGCCCGCAGTAGCGACTCTCTGGTACGGACCGTCTTCTCCGGACTTCAGGACGCCTTCCCCGCCCTCCGCTCCGACGAAATGCGGCGCGACCGCACGGCGGAAGACCTCGCGCACATCGTGGAGTTCCTCGCCACTTCCCTCTACCTCGACGACGACGACCTCTTCACCCGCTACATCACCTGGACAGCCCAGATCCTCCGAGCCCGAGAAGTGCCCGCCCAGACCCTCCCTCCCACGCTGAACCTCCTCGCGCACGAACTCAAGGACTTCCCCCGGGCCTCCCGCACCCTGCAACGCGGTATCGAAGCTCTCACCGCCGACCACCCCACCGCTGGAACATACGTATGACGCAGCCCCCCGCCCTCCGCCTGACCACGATCGACACCGCGGACACGGTACGTATCGAGATCACCGGGGACCTCGACTACGACACCGCCGATCTCCTCCTGGACGAGGTCACCGACGAACTGTCCGCCCGGCCCGGCCTCAAGGAACTCCATCTGCACTGCGCCGAGATCGGTGCCGTCGACTCCATGGGCCTGTCGATCCTGCTGATGATCGGCCGTCGCACCGCCGCGGCCGGAGCGCGGCTGCATCTGGACGACCGGCCCGCGATACTGGACCGGCTCCTCGACATCACCGGCACGCTCGAGTACTTCACGGTGACATCCCCCACCGGCGCCGCGAACTCGCACCACAGCACGGCTCACCCCCCGACCAACCCGGGGAACGCGCAAGCGGTCGGCCCCGGCGCACCGGACGGCACCACCTGAGCCACGTCCCGCCGACCCCGGCAGCGCACCCCAGGGAATGTGTCCCTGCGGAGACACGGCTTTGCGTCCGGGCGGAGCACACGGCTCCGACGAGGGCCCGGTGTCATCCGGGCCAGGTCCCGGAAAGCCGGTGAACGGCGGCTGCTCCACCGCGGTCGACGGCGGCTTTCACAGTGGAGAACGCGGCGCCCCGGACCGCGGCGGCGAACAGGACTTCCCGCCATGTGCGGTCCGGGTCGGTGGCGCCGGGCGCTTCGTCCTCGTGACCGAGCCGCCGCCAGACCTGGCGGAACAAGGCCGTGGGCAGCGTCCCTCTGACGGCACTCAGCAACAGGCCCACGGGCCTGTAGTCGATCTTCGACATCTTCATCGGCTCCTCAACGTGTCTCCGACGGCAAGAACGAGGACGGCGACGGCGACGGCACGAAGTGGCACCTCCTGATCCGCCGCCCGATCCACCCCCCCCTGGGGCCGCCCGAAGCGTCACTCCGCTGCCATCGCCCGCAACCAGGCACTCCCGGCTTACCGGTAGCAGGCGAACCGGCCCGGCCAGCGGCGAGTAACCACCTTGAGCGGCTGGCCGGGGAAGCGGCTTGTAATGCGCCGGATACCGGTCTCCACGCCGGTGTTCTCGGCCGGTGCTCGTACGATGACCGAATGCCGAAGCCGTTAGGAACCAACTCACGTGTATGGGTGGCCGCGTGGGGAGTGCTGTGCGCGGCCGGCCTCGCCGCTGCCGGGGCGGTCATTGCTCTCAACGCGCAGTCGGAACCGGAACCGCCACCCACTGTGCCGCCCGTGTACTCCTCCTGCCTGGCAGCCGACACCCAGCCGATACCTGCGCACGACGATCCATGCAAAGGCCCCTGAAACACCGTCGTCGCGGTTCCCGCACTCCGACTCGTTCAGATCACACTCAGCCGGATCAGCGAACAGATGGGGAAGATCGCCCGTCTGGCTTCCCCGGGACGAGCGCCGGAAGGCGGTCCGCCTGTTGATCCCGGAGCTGGCGGTTGCCGACGCCAGCGCTTCTGTTCCGACGCGTGCGGCCACGAGTGGCACAGAGGTCCCCCACTGGCCCGGCGGCCGCCCGGCGGGGGGGCGTCCCGATGTCGTGGGCGGCGGTTGGCGGCACCGGGGCAGCGTCGGCCGGCTCGGGTACCGGGACCGTGCCGGGTGCGAGGACCCGCAGGGCGCGGACGGCCGAGGTGTTGGCGGCCGTAATGATGCCGGTCTGTTCCAGCCGGGGCTTCGTCGCCCAGGCCTTCGCCTCCGGGCACACGGCGAGCTGGCTGGTGTCCGGGGCGAATCCGCCCGCCGTGACGTGTCCGGCGAGTTCCCGGGCGATGTCCGGCCACCGCTCCCGCAGTAAGGCGCCCGCGACCGGAAGTTCCCGGGCGATTTCGGTGACCAGCATGCCGAGCGCGGCACCGAGGCCGACCGGCTCGCGCCCATCCCGGCGCTCCGTACGGACAAGGCGCGGTTTCGGCTTCTCCGCACGGCTGGCGCCGTTGCTGCGGGCCGTCTCCATCGCGGCCCGCAGCGCGACCCGGGCCGGGCCGACCCCGGAACCCGTCCCACTCGGGCCTGCCCCCAGGTGGTGACGACATTGGGCTCGGGGAACATTCGGAGCAACAGCTCCCGCTTCGCGGCGGACTGCCGCTCCACCTAAGTGGCGGGCCCGAGGGGCGCGGCCGGGGTCCGGGGGCGATGGACGAGTGCCGGGCTCAGTCGGTGGTGATGCCGCGTGCGGCAAAGATCTCCGCAGCGTCCGGCACCGTCAGGACGCCGTCTTCCACGAAGGTGACCTCACGCAGGTTGGGCAGGAGTGCGAGGTCGTCGAGCTGGCGGACGTCGAACAGATCGTCCTCGCCGTCCCAGGCGGGGGCGCAGTGGGTGAAGACGTCCGCGCCGGCGTCGAAGCACAGCTCCTCGACGCGGGCGAGGAGTTCGGCCGGGATCTCCAGGGCTTCGAAGTGGGCCCGGGACTCCGGCAGCACCGTGCTGTGGAGGCTGTTCTCCAGGGCGTAGGACGCGGGGTCGCCGATCCCTCGCTCGGCCAGCCGTGCGGGCAGGTCGTAGACCGGGAGGAGCGGTTCGGGGCCGTACATGAGCTCCTCGATGACGAGCAGCTTGAGGTTGAAGTCGCGGAACTGGCTCATGGGACAGGAGTACCACGGGGGTATGACACAGGACCTCCGCCCGGCGTGCCGGGGGCGGCCGTGCTCGGGCCTGCTCATCGCGAATCCTCGGCAGGAGGGGACGGCCCGGGCCCGCTCGAACAGATCCACCCGGGCGAGTCGGGCCCGCTCGGTCACCGTGGTGGTCAGTGGATGATGTCGACGGCGGTGACGACCAGGATGCCGGTGTGGACCCAGCGACGACGATCCCGGTCGGCAGGGGCAGCATCCGGCGGTCCTTGTCCCGGCTGTACGGGGCGAGGATGTGAGCCCGGTCCGCACGGTTCGGTGGCGAGTCGGCGCATCCCGTCGTCAACCGCGGCGCGGCCCTGCGCGTCCATCGACCGCCGCTGGGCGAGGGCCCGATCGGAGAACTGGATCCGGCAGCGGCTCACCGGGTCCGCGGTCCGGGGACCGCGTCGTCCAGGTCCTCCAGGGCGGAGTGCCGCCCAGCTCCCGCTCGAACTCCGCCAGCCGCACAGGGTCGTCGGCGAGGGCCTGGCGGACGCCGTCGATCGTCGCCGGGATCCATATCTGCCGCCCCTCGACGGGCGTGCTCCACCTCCTCTCCGGAGGTGCGCCGACCGGCCGACGGGTGTCACCGGGCGGGACCTACGAACGGCGGGCCAGTAGATGGGCGTCGAGGAAGCCCCGTTCGGAAGCCGGATCATGGAGCAGCCGGGCGAAGGGAACGAGCCCGGCATCAGCCAGCAGTTCGGCGAGGCGATCCGCTGGCCAGCTGTAGGCAGGCGCCACCTTGTGGTCGAACCGGACCGGTTCTGGTCCGTCGGTCCCGAAGAAGGAGACAAGGAGCAGGCCATCCGGCGCCAGGACGCGTACCTGTTCGGCGAGCAACTCCGGCAGTTCTCCCGGAGGAGTGTGGATCATCGAATAGTGTGCGAGTACGCCGCCGAGTGCCCCGTCCTCGATCGGAAGGGCTTCCATCCGCCCCTCCTGGAAGCGCAGCGCCGGATGGGCCCGCCGGGCATGGTCGACCATGCCGGGGGAGAGGTCGAGTCCGAAGGCGTCCAGGCCCAGTTCGTGCAGCATGGCCGTCAGATGTCCGGGTCCGCACCCGACATCCGCTGCCCGCAGGTTGCCCGTGGCGCGCACCAGTTCGGCGAAGGTGCCGATCATGGCCCGGGCGAACGGCTGTGTCTCCAGCCGGTCCGCGAACAGCGATGCGTACAGCTCGACGACCCCGTCGTACGCCGCTCTGGTCTCGTCCTGATGATTCGCCACGGGCAGGACTCTACAGCCGTTCTGATAGCAGAAGTTGGCGTCGCACTGGGCACTCGGAGCGGACCTCGGCGGTCTCCGGCACGGTTCCGAAGCCAGTGACCGCCGCCGAGAGGCCCGCACCACCCCGTCGCCTACATGCCCATCAATAGTCCGCTGCGGCTCGGCGGGGGCCGGTACTGGTATGCGGCGGACGGCGCTTCCCGGGCCCGGCCGGCGGCCGCGCGCCGCTGGGCGGCGGACGCCCGGGCCGCACCTTCCGCGGCGATGCGGCGGGCCGTGGTCTCGGCCCGGTGGAGTCGGCTCCTTGTCCCCACCGGGCGCCCAGGGTGACGCCCGGCCTTCTACGGCTCCAGCCGGGTACCGAGGACCTGGTGGCCGCGGCGGGCCTGGGCCTCCTCCTCCTCCTCCTCCACCACCACCTCGGCCCCCGGAGGCAGAGAGCGGGATGGTGGCGGCAAGCTGCTCGTCGGCCTGCGTGCCGTACGGACGCTCGGTCCACGACGGCGTCGCCGTCTCGCCGTCCGGCTCCCCGGCTCCCCGGCTCCCCGGCTCGGGACGGTCTCCCGGCGGGCTTCGGCGTCGACGTCGCGCCGCAGCGAGGATGTCTTCGCGTGGTGAGCGCATCCTGGCGGCCCGGGCGCGCCCGCAGTCCTCGCACGCCAGCGCCTGACGGACCGCGTCGGCGTCCGCGGCCCGGCGCTCGCGTTCCGCGTGCGGGCGGTCTCACCACCATGGAATCGAAGATGCGGCCCGGCACTGCGGCCGCCACATCCAGGGCCGAGAGAGATCAACGCCTTTGGTTTCCCGGTCTCCGCATGGCAATTGTTATCTCGGTGCTCGGCGGTGTGAGGAGACGAACCGGTCGTCCGCTGCGGAAGTCCTCGGCGAAGGACCTGGCCCCGGCGACGGCTGACAAGAGGGCGCGCCCGGCGGTCTGCTCCGTGAGATCCCCGGCCCGGCCGTCGCGTTCCCGTGAACCCTGTACCCCGCGGGCCGGGCCCGGGCCTCACCCTGCCGTGTTGTCCGTGGTGGGCGGCGGGGATGATGCCCTGGTGGTGACCAAACTTGAGCTCTTCGCGGACTACTTTCAGCTCCACGTCCTGGACGAACAGTCCGGAGGCGACTTCGGCGGCGTGTGGACCCGCCAGAGTGTCCTGGACGGGCTCGCCGTCCTCGACGACGCCCTGGCCATCGGCACGGCGGTCAACGACACCGTGACGGTCGGCGTCCACGTCCTCGCCCACCGGCCGGGCGACGACAGCGACGACTTCGACCACGTCGTCGAGGCGAGCCTCCACACCCCGTCGGGGCGGCTCGTCGTGATGGGCTGCACCGACTACCTCGACGACGCGGCCCGCATCGACGTGCCTTCCGGCTGGACCCGTATCCGGGCCTCGCGCCGGAACACAGCCGCCGCTGTCCGTCGGTCCGAGTCCGACGAGGAGCCCGAAGCCATCGAGGAGGTCCGGCTCCAGACCTGGCCGGGCCCGTACTCCCCGCCGCACATCATCAAGCGCTGGAACCCGGCGACACAGAACTAGACAGTGCCCCGTCCCGGGAGTGGCCCGAAATCCCAGACCGTGCCTCCCCACAGGGCCGGGGGAAGGACTGGAAACCGTCGCGTCACCTCAGTTCCCAGTGGGAATGCACGGGCGGTCGCATGCTCGGAGTAATCGGGGTTACATGGGGTGGAAAGACGAGGGGCGACGGCCGCCCACCACTCCCGCAGGGTGGCGCCAGCGGCCGGGAGCTCGCGCCCGTCGCACCGGTGTACGGCTTCTTCCTCCTCTTCGGGCCGTTGCTGTTCTTCCGGGCCTTTCCCGTCGCGGCCTGCCGGACGGCCCCGGCAACATCCACGCCGCTCTTCTCTCCCCAGCCGGGGCATAGGGGCTGCCGCCCGGAGTACCCCGCAGGGCGGCGCTTCAGCCGTGTTCGCCGGGCCCCGGACGCGGAGCCGGGACGGTTTCGGGTTCCGCGTCCGCCTGGGCTTTACGTCTCGTCGGGATCGGTGACGATCAGTCGGGGGTTGACGTCGGTCAGGGAGTGGGCGCAGTCCAGTTCGGCCGCGACCGACAGCAGTCGCTCGTACTCCGTTCGTTGCAGGGCGAGTTGGAAGGCATTGACCGTGTTGACGAGGTAGTCGATGGCCATATCCGGCTCGCCGTTCGCCACCAGGTCCCGTACCGAGGTCAGTGCTCCCACCAGAACGCCTCGCGCCGCGGCTCTCCGCTCCAGAGCATCCACCACCGCACACACCGATGCCGCTGTCGTCCGCGTCATGACCGCCGTCCATCCCGCATTTCCCGGGCCGCACGGTGACAGGCGAACCGTCCGGCGCGGGCGTCACGACCCCTACGGCCACGGATCCACCGCGCCCCGTCCCCGTGAGCGGGAATACCACGAAGCCGCTCCCCCGGCACCCCGGCCACGCTCACCATCACCGCCGCCCGGCTGATCAACCATTGACACCCTGACTCGGACCGGGACCGGGCGGGCACCCTGGCGCGGAGGGACGCAGCCTGGTACCGCCGCCAGTACCGTTCAGCGGGATCAAGCTCTCCAGGTGAGCGCCTTTGACCCAGGAGCCCAGCAGGTCGCGGTGCAGGGCCACGATGTCCTGGCGCAGTGCCAGGCCGAGGGCATCTCTCGTGAACGCGCGGCAGGTGGTAACGAACAGGGCGACGTCCGCGCGGTGCTCGAGACGGGCGGTGCCGACGAACTTCTGCATATCCTGCGAGGACACGCTCCGGTGCGCTGCGTACTTCTTGCACTGGATGACCAGTTTACGGCCGTCGGCCAGGTAGCCGACGACGTCGGCGCCGAGGTCGCCGCTCCGGCCGCTCACGACGACGTCTCGGCAACCGTCCCGACGGCACAGCTCCGCGATGTACATCTCGAATTCCTGCCACGTCAGGGCATCGACCTGGGTCATGGACAACTCGCGAGCCCGAGCCTCCTCCTGCGCCCGCCACGCCCTGTCCCGGCCGACCGCCTGGCGGTGCGCCCGCAGCAGCGCCCAGCAGGACCCGCCCAGCGCGGCCGCGGCAAGTACCGTCACCAGGACAGGCCACACCGTCGACCAGTTCGCGGCCCCCCACACCAAAGCGACCCCGGCCGCCACCGCGGCCCAGATCTGCACCTGTCTGCGGGTCTTCTTCTTCAAGCGCCGCCGACGTGCCGCCATCACTCCCCCGCTCCTCAGGTCCGTGGCCCGCAGGGCGCGCCGACGGACGCCGCCCGGCCTCCCCACTGACTGGCCTTCACCCCAGGGGCGGCTGGGTGGTGCCGCCAGCCTTCTTGTGTAGCGGGGCGTTGGTACTCTCGGGGGAGGATTGCTGGCGAATGGCACAAAGCCATCGGACCTGGCCGAATAACTCCCAGCCTTCCAATGGAAGGGTCGATGGCTGTCCAGGGTCTGCGTGCCCCGGCCGTGTCACCCCAGCGGACCCAGCCAAGCAAGCTCGCGGAGTGCGCCAAGCGAGGGACATGGCGGTGACCAGCTACGTCATCGCAGTGTTGAAGCCGTTTTTCCTCGCGCTCTCGCCGCCACCCTCCGCAGCCCCCGCCGCGAGGAGGGTGTCCACTATCCCAGGACGCTGTCGTCAGCGGCCGGGGCGACCAGGCCGCGCTCGGTCATCATCACCCCGATTGCCGCGCCGAGCCCGAGCGGCTCACAGCCGTCAAAACGTACGGCGGTACTTGAAGGTACGCGACAGCACAGTTATTAACTGGTAGCTGATGGATGTTCCCGGACGCCTCTCCCTGCGCGCACGTGCGAACAGCCCTCCGCGCGGGGGGCGTATCCAGTCGGACAGTGCGGTCAGGGCTTCGCCGTAGCAGTGTGCCGGGTCCGGAAGGCGGCGCGCGGCGGGGCTGTCCTACTCGGCCGGCAGACGGAGCATCGGTTCGAAGGCCGTGGCCTCCTCGCCCTCGACCGAAGGGAGGAAGCCGTCCGGGACGGTGCGGGCGGCCGTGGTAAGGAGGCGGGCCAGGACCTCGGGCTCGGTGGCCGGGGGGAGGCGGAGGGCGGCGAGGAGGCGGTCCCGGACCGCAGGGTGGTCCGGGTTGTCCTCGAGGTAGTCGGCGTTGAGCGCGGGGGGACGGAAGCCGGCCAAGGCGTCGTGCCAGGAGGGGAGCACGATGGCCAGCGTCAGGGCCTCGGCGAGGGACTCCGCGATGAGGGAAGCCTGGCCCTCGGAATCGGTGTAGAGGACGGGGCGGACGCGGTCGGAGCCGGCCGGGCCGCAGAGGTAGTAGGTGCCTCCCGCGTTGCAGCCGGCCACGGGTTGCACCGGGAGACCGGCCGGCAGGGCGATCGACTCGATGGGGTCGGTCCTCGTGAGGTCGAACTCACCGTCGCAGGCCAGGTACGCCTCGACCTGGGGGTCGGCGGCGATCCGGCGGAGCAGGGCCTCGTCGGAGAGGGCGGTCGGGTTGAGGCCGCGGGCGGCTTCGGGGGTCAGGGGGTGGCCCGCGAGGACGTGGCGGACGGTTTCGAGGGGGACGGGCCGCCCGTAGTCCTCCTCGAAGTGCGCCTGGACGGCCTCGGGGGAGCGGTCGGTGAGGAGGCGGAAGAGGTGCCCGGAGCCGTCCGGGTCCGGGCTGCCCGAGGGGAACTCGATGTCCGAGCCGGTGCGCCAGGCACTGCTGCCGGTCTCCCACCACAGGCAGGCGGTGACCCGCGGGGCGCCGAGGCCCTCGTCGACGAAGGCCGGGTTGTCCAGGAGCGGGCGCAGTGCGGCGGGCACCTCGTCGATGACACCGGGCCAGACCTGTTCGTCATCCGTGCCGTACGGGCTCATCTCCGACTCGTGGTCGAAGCCGCGGACGAGCACACCTGCCGGGGTGAAGAGGACGGAGAAGTCGTCACCCGAGCCGTTGTCCATCAGGGCCGCCTCCGTCCCAGGCCCCCAGGTGGTGGAGAAGGAGTAGCGGGAGAACCGTGGATCGCGGCAGATCGCCTGGTCCAGGACCGCCAGCGCACGCAGGTACGCGCGGAACTCGACGGGGTCCGGGAGGAGGGCGGCGGTCGTGTGCACGGTGTCCATGGGCTCATGTAAGCAGTCGGCACTGACATCCAGGGCGGTGGTCCGTCACACCTGCTCTCTCGCACAGAGAATGAAAAGCCCAGCTCACGCAGGCGGGGTAAGCACACTGCGAGGCATTGCTCCACAGACGCGGCATCGGTTCGCACAGGGGCGTCCTCGTGCAACGGCCCTCCACTTCGGAGAGGAGCCCGTCCTCCAGGGCGCGCCCGTTCTCGCCGTGTTCGTCTATGAACCGCTCGATGTCATGGAGGCAGGCGGTCGAGAAGTCGGCCTGGTACCCGGAGCTTCCGAGGCAGCGGGCGATCCATGCAGCGCTCGTGGCTCTGTCACCAAGAAGCGAAGTCATCAGCAGATCATCGCCCACTCGCCAGAACACCGCCGCCCGCGAGGCGGGCTCGACCCGCCGACCATGAGGCGCGGCCGGGTGGACGGTGCCGGGCGACGTCAGTGCCCGGCGACGGTAGATTTGTCAGTGGTGCGGTGAGGGTGTCGGCCGGGCGGAGGGCGGCGAGGGCGGCGTTGCACTCGGGGCGGATCTTCTCCCGGGTGCCGGTTTTCTCGACGTAGATCCGTACGCACCCCGCGTCCTTGAGGAGGCGGACCTGTCCGGCGAGGTCCTGGCCCCTGCTCGAGCGGAGACGCTGCTGTGGGGTTGACGGAGCGGCGACATCCCACTGACGCTCCAGGCCGTGGCGAAGACCGCGGTGGAGGCCGGACAGGCGCTGCACCTGGGCGACGAACAACCTGGTGAACAGGCGCAGCGCAGATAGCTTGCCGTAGCGGTCGATGTGGTCGAAGGCGAGCTGGTGGTCGGCGGCGCGGTTGCGCCAGTCCAGGACCTGCTCGCGGGTGAGCTCCTCGAGGACGAGCTCCTGGTCGTCGTCGACGTCGGCGAACTCCGGCTCCGCAGCGGGGACGACGACGGCCGGGCACGGCGCGGGCATCGCGACCGGAGCCACCGGCACGGCCGGGACGTCGTCGGCTGGCTGCGCGGTCGCGGCTTCGCCGCGGTCGGCCTTGGCGGCGGCCTGACGGGCGGGGACCTGCTCCCACTCGTGCTCGCGGGCCCACCCCTGTGCCGTCACCCGCTCGGGCAGCTGCCGGTCGGTGGCCGCGCGGCGCTGGGCGCGGCGGTCGGCCTGCCGGTCCTCCCGGCGCGGTCAGTCCTGGCCGGAGTCGAGCAGCACCCGGTCGTCGCACTGGGCATCGCCGCACTGCTGACGCTGGTGCAGGCCCCGGCCAGCAGCCAGCCCACCGGGCCGGTGATCGGACCGCCGGTGATCGGTTGCTCGTCCTTCGATAGAAGTGCACCAGCCTTCCGTGGTCGGAGACGGTTACCCACGGCGTCCCTCAAGAAGGTAGTCGCGCGTTGTGGAAGCAATTATGGGGAACGCCGGTTCTGCTGGGCGGTACGTCGGGCCCGGCGGGCGGCGATAGCGCCGGGGTCGGAACGCATGTGGGGTGGGACGACGAACTTCGGAATGTTGAAGAGGACTACGAGGATCTCCAGGAACACGCAGACAGGAATAGTGGCGACCGCAACCACGGCAAGGGCCGTGGTCGTCCAACCGTGGTTCGAATCGGAGAGCCCGGGCCCGAGGATCGGAACCTCCCCCGGGCCCATCTGCAGACGTCACCAGAAATACCGACGACTCACCGGGTAGGGCGCTGTAGTCAAAGACCTCTGGGCTCGTACGTCGCAGACATCACTGCCGCAGTCGATACGAGGATCGCGATGCCGAAAACGCTGTAGAGCCAGGTGGCCGAGAGGCGGTCCAGGGTGATTTTGCTCCCGGGAGTCTGCAGCTGGGCGAAGTAGTGCCGATGCATCCGGCGCCGGATCGGGAGCAGGGCAATCGGCATGGATCCGGCCGCGACGCTGTACAGGAACAGAACGACCGGCGTCGGCTCCGGTCCGATCAGCGCTGTCAGGCCGACCACGGCACAGAGGGCGGGGACCCCGAAGCAGGCACCCCACCTGCCGATCTTCCTGTTCCGCTCGACGACGGCTCGGACCGCTTCTGGCGCCTCGCCGGGCTCGGGCGGCAGCACCACGAACGTGATCGCAGCCGCCACGGTCGCCCCAACCGCGATCCACCACCAGGCCTGATCCGGAACCGAGAACAGCATCGCCCGTACCCCTTTCTCCCCCGACTCGCACTGAACGACAACAGCATCCACGTCTGACGAACACCGCACACTGCCCGTACCCGGCAACCTTCAGCTCCGTCCCCTGCACGGCTCAGCTCACTACGAAGCTCACCGAAGGCATCAAAGGCGCAGCAAGGCCGTATGCACCGAGGAAACGACGGACGTTGACCTCGGCATGGGACGGGGTACACGGAGCTGGATCGCGTCCGGCCAGAACTGCACCAGCCACCGCTCCACCCCTTCGGGAACTCCCAGCGCCGCCAGGCGCGCCACCTCGGCCCGCCCCGCGCACCGCACCCTCACCCGCCAGTACACCCCCTCGCGGCCCAGCAGCACGGTCTCCTCGATCGGCCCCGTCATCCCCCACACGTCCAACTCCCCCGACAGCGAGTAGAGCCTGGTGTCAGCGATGACGTCCCACTCCCCCGGTGCCTCCCCGGGCGGTTCGCCGTTCCACACCTCCACATCCATCACGGCCTCGTGCGTATGCCCCGCACTCTCCAGATCGACCCGCCCCACACGTCCGGCGACCACCGCCTCCCCCACACTCCACCCATCAGGCCACCGCACCGGAACACCCTCGTCATACGCCTCCTGCAGACATAATCCGTGGTAATCCACCCTCGGCCGAACCCGCTGCTCCCGCACCTTCAGCACCACCGCGCACCGCCCCCGGGCAACAGCTCTGCAGGACTACCGACTGTATGCCTCGTCACGCTCCGCGCCACCGGAACCGGTCACCCGGGTCAGGGCGCGGACATCACGCCCTGCCCTCGTCCAGCGGCGCGACCAGGGCGTCGGCCGCAGGAGCCGAGGACGCCGGGTTCTGCCCGGTGATCAGGACAAGGAGGTGCCCGGTCCCGAGGGGCGTTCTGCTTTGCTTACAGCGAGTCATGTTCCCGGTCAGCCCCCACCGGGTTCCCGGCTACCGGGCGTCGCGCCGTCGGCGGGCGCGCTCGAAATCGGCGACGTCCGGCATCCAGGGGCCGTGCGGTTCGAGTGCGGCGTAACCGCCTTCGACGAAGGCGCTCACCAGGGTCCGGTAGCCCCGCATGCCGTCGACCAGGCCGTACTCGACCCGGTACTGGGGCTCCGCCCCGTCCGAGCCCTCGCGCACAGTGGCGATGCGGGCGACGGAGTCCGCGTAGAAGTGGAGCTGGATGCCTTCGCCCCGCTCCTCGTCCTCGATGGTGAACACCTCGTTGTCCCCGGCGGAGCGATCGGCGACGAACTCCCAGAACTCCGCTCCGGCGGTACGGGGGCCGCCCGGGGACCACTTCGCCTCGGCACCCTTGTCGTCGGTGAACGCGAGGGCCCGTCCCCTCGCGCGGTCGCCGACGGCGTCCCCGCCGTCCTCCACCGGCAGGCTCCGGGCCCGGTTCGCGGCCTCCGAGCACATCAGGAAGCTCACGGTGCCCACTGCCTCGTCGGCGAGTCCGGGGTGCGCGCGGCGCACCGCCGTGTCGACCGCCGCCGCCATCCGGTCCCAGTCGCGCTTGTCCGTGGCGCGCTTTCCCCGGCGCGGATCGCGGTCGATCCGCATCCCGGCGCACGCCCGCTCCGCGGTGGCGATCACCCGCGTGACCCCGGCCAGCAGCCGGGGGTCGACGGCTTCGGGTATCCGCTTCGGGACCGTCGCGCCGTGCAGGTACCGGCCCGTGTACCGCAGGATCGCGGTGTCGAGCGGGCCGAGTGTCTCCCCTCGGTCGGCGCGGCGGCGGTTCGCCCGGTACTCCTGGGCCCGTTTCGTATCGGACGTCTCCGTCGCCGCGCGCATCGCCGCGCAGACCTGACCGCGTTCGAGCAGTTCGATATCGGCCCCGTGGGCGATGAGCCGGCCCTTGTCCCAGCGGATGCGCCGGAAGAGCGCGTCGACATCCGCGGGCGGGGAGAGGAGGACCGGGTCCAGGAGCGCGACGGCCGCGTCCTCGTCGAGCCCGCCCCTCGTACCGGCGGCGTCGCACAGCGGCAGGACGGCACTCCACAGCAGCAGATGTCTGGCCAGGTCCGCCCGGATCGCCGCGAGATGGGCCTCCCGGATCGGGAATGTGAAGGTGCGGGGGTCGTGGTTGGCGTCGGCCCCGGCACCGAGCATCAGCTTCAGTTCACCGTCCTCGCGGATCGCCTTCGGGATCCAGCCGTCGCGGGTGAAAACGATGTCTCTCATGGTGGTCAGTCTTTCCCATGCCTCGCCCGTCCGGCCCCGGGGAGCAGACCGCCCACCACCCCGGGGCCGCGCCGGGGTCTACCGGGTCGCGGCGGGGAGCGGGAAGCTGCGGCGTATCACGGCGTCGAAGGCGATGTCGGGCAGGATCCGGCGCGCGGTCATCACGGCCCGGGCCCTGGCGCCGATCGCGTAGCGGGCGCGGGGGCGGGGCGTGGTGGCGGCCCGGACTATGGTCCTGGTCGCCGTTTCGGCGGGTACCGCGCCGTTGCGGTGGGTGAAAGCCTTGTTGGCGTACATGTCGGCGAGTTCGGTGCGGAAGGCGGCGTACGGGTCGTCGGTCGCGGGGCCGTCCATGGTTCCGATGGCCGTACCGGCGAACTCCGTGATGGTGGGGCCCGGCTGGACGACCACCACCTTCACGCCGAAGGGCGCGACCTCCAGCCGCAGCGAGTCGCTGATCGCTTCCACCGCGTGTTTGGTCGAGTGGTAGAAGCCACAGCCCGGCGGGGAGAACCGGCCTCCCATGGAGGAGATGTTGACGATACGTCCGGTACCGGCGGCGCGCATGGCGGGCAGGACGAGCTGGGTGAGGCGGACCAGGCCGAAGACATTGGTCTCGAACTGGGCCCGGATCTCTTCGGGACCGGCCACCTCGATGGGCAGATGGAGTCCGTAGGCGGCGTTGTTGACCAGGACGCCGACCGCGCCGTGGTCGTGTTCGACCCGGCGTACGGCAGCGGTCATCGACTCCTCGTCGGTGACGTCCAGCGCCAGGGTGACGATGCCCTCGGCGGCCAGCTCGGCGAGGTCCCCGGGGCGTCGGGCGGATGCGTAGACGGGGTGGCCCAGGCGGTGCAGGGCGAGGGCTGTCTGCCGTCCCATACCGGACGAGCAGCCGGTGATGAGGACGGGGGCTGATGCGCTCACGGGTTCACGCCTTCCGGTGGAGGAGGTCCCAGACGGCGGACTCGGCGTCCGCCAGGGTCTCGGGCGACAGATCGGTGACGAGCAGCGGACGGATGCTCTTCAGCAGGCCCCCGAAGGCGCCGATGGCGAGGGCGACCAGCACCGCGGCGTCACCCGGGCGGATCGCCCCCGCGCGCTGGCCCCGTTCGATGATGTCCGCGGCGAAGGCGTCGATCTCGGCGGCCAGGACACGGCTCTCGGCGTCGAGGAACGTGTCGTGCTGCTGGTGTTCCAGGAAGGCGAAGGCCGCCGGGCTGCCCCCGGCGAAGCGGGTGAAGCCCCGCCAGATCTGTGCGAACTCCTTCCGCGGTGAGGAGGCCGGTCGCGCGGTGGCCTCGGTCAGTTCGGCGAGCAGGCCGCCCTTGGCGTAGCGGAAGACGGCGTTGCCGAGGGCCTCCTTGCTGGGGTAGTAGCGGTAGATGCTGCCCACCCCCACCTGCGCGTGATGGGCGACGGCGGGCATCTGTGTGCCCTCGTAGGTGCGTTCGGCGAAGAGGTGGAGGGCGGAGTCGAGGAGCCGGGAAGCGATGTCGGCGGAGGATCGAGGCACGGAATGAATATTCATTCCGCAGAGAGTGGATGTCAAGAGCCGTACACCGCGGATGCCCGTCCGTGACGGGGACTCACGAACGGGGCGGCACAGCGGTGGACGGGCGGAGCACGGCGTACGGCCGGACGCCCCGGCCCGGAGCGCGGCTGTCCGGGTGGACAGCCGGTCCGGGGCGGGGCCGGGTCGTCAGTGGCCGGGGACGGGTCCCGCGGGCCGGGGGTCGACCGGGTGTTCGGCCAGGGCGTGTACGGTCACCGTCATCCACGGCCATACCGGCAGGCCGGAGATGATCGCGTGGAGTTCGGTGGGGTCGGCGGCCTGCCACAGGCCCCAGTTCTCGGTCCGGCCGGGCACCCGCCACATGCGGACCAGGTGACCGGCGGCGGCCAGTTCGGCGGCGCGGAGGCGTTCGGCGGCGGAGACCGCCTCCTTCCGCTCCGGGTCCATGTCGTGGGGCCATTCGATCCGGATGTTGACCAGGAATTCCATGGTGTCCTTCGGGTGGTGGTGGCGGGTCAGTGGGCGAAGGGGTCGGCCGGGACCCCGTACTCGGTGATGACGGACTTGGTCTGGAGGAACTCTTCGACGGCCTCGATGCCGTTCTCCCGGCCGAGCCCGGACTGCTTGTGGCCGCCGAACGGCACGGACCAGTGGAGGAGCCGGTAGGTGTTCACCCAGACGACCCCGGCCTCCAGCCGGCTCGCGATCCGGTGGGCGCGTCCCGCGTCACGGGTCCAGACCCCGGCGGCCAGCCCGTACTCCAGGGAGTCGGCGACGGCGACCGCCTCGTCCTCGGTGGTGAACCGCCGGACCGTGGCGACGGGGCCGAAGACCTCCTCACGGTCGACGGCGGCCTCGGGCGGTACGTCCGCGAGGACCGTGGGCCGGTACCAGAAGCCGCCCTCCGGGACGGCGTCGGGCCGGTCCGGACGGCCACCGGCGATCACCCGGGCTCCGGCCGCGACCGCGTCGTCCACGTACCCCGCGACCCGTGCCAGCGCGGCCGCCGACGCCAGGGGGCCGATCTGGGTACGGGCGTCGCGGGGGTCACCGACCCGCAGCTCGGTCACGGCGGCGGCGAGGCGGTCGGTGAACTCCTCGTACACCTCGTTCTGGACCAGGATCCGCGAACCCGCCACACAGGTCTGTCCCGCGGCGGAGAAGGCGCCCTGCCGGGCGGCGGCCACGGCCGCGCCGAGGTCCGCGTCGGCGAAGACGAGCTGGGCGGACTTGCCGCCGGCCTCGCAGACGAAGCGTTTCATCCGGGCCGCGGCCCGGGCGCCGATTTCCCGGGCGACCCGGGTACTGCCGGTGAAGGTGACCATGGCGACGTCCGGATGGTCGGTGAGCAGCCGGGCCTCGTCGGCGCCGCCGATGACGGCGGTGACGACACCGGGCGGGAACCCGGCCTCAAGGGCCAGTTCGGCGAGGCGGATCGAGGAGGCGGGGGCCTGCGGCGGGGGTTTGAGAACGACGGTGTTGCCCGCGGCCAGGGCCGGGGCGAGCTTCCAGGACCCCAGGGACAGGGCGCCGTTGAAGGGCGTGAGGGCGGCGACGACTCCGAGCGGTTCGCGGCGGATCGTGGCGTGCGCGGTGGGGCCGAGGGTACGGGAGCGGTCCTCCAGGGTCTCCGCGACGGCCGCGAAGTAGCGGTACCAGCGGGCGAGGACGGCGACTTCGGCCCGGGTCGCCGCGAGGGGCTTGCCGTTGGCCCGGGTCTCCAGGGCCGCGAGTTCGTCCCGGTGGGCGGTGAGTACGTCGCCGAGCCGGTACAGGAGATCGGCGCGGGCGTGCTGGGGCAGGCCGCCCCAGGAGGGGGACCTCAGCGCGGCCCGGGCGGCGGCGACGGCGGTGTCCACGGCGCCGGGGTCCTGGTGGGCGGTGGCCCAGCGGGCACCGGTCGCGGGATCGACGAGGGGGATCTCCGTACCGGCGGGGGCGGCCCGGCGGTCCCCGGTGAACGAGGTCCAGACCGGCGGCGGGCCGGTGGCGGCGGGGTGCTCGGGCGAGGTCATGGTGTCGGGGTCCTTCCGGTGGTGAGCGCCTCGCGCACGGCGGGGCTGTCGTGGTGGTGGCAGGCCACGGTGTGATCCGCGGCGCCGTCCACGGCGGTGGGCGGCGGGGCTTCGGTACGGCACAGGTCGGTGGCGAAGGCGCAGGCCCGCTGGAAGCGGCAGCCGGGCGGCGGATCGGTGGGGTCGGGGGGTTCGGCCCGCAGCCGGGTGCCCGTGCCGGGCGCGGGCGCGCGGGGGTCGGGCAGGGGCACGGCGGCGAGCAGGGAATGGGTGTAGGGGTGGCGGGGCGCGTCGAAGACGGCGGCGCACGGTCCCGTCTCCATGACCCGGCCGCCGTACATCACGACGACCCGGTCGGAGATGTGCCGGACGACGCTCATGTCGTGGGAGATGAAGAGGAAGCTCACCTCGCCGTCCCGGCGGAGGTCCTTCAGAAGGTTGACGATCTGGCCCTGCACGCTGACGTCGAGGGCGGAGACGATCTCGTCGCAGACGATGAAGCGGGGCTCGACGGCGAGGGCGCGGGCGATGGCGGCCCGCTGCCGCTGCCCGCCGGAGAGTTCGTGCGGGTAGCGGTCGGCGAGTTCGGGGGCGAGTCCGACCCGGGCCAGCAGGGCGGCGGCCCGGTCGGGGGCCTCCGCCCGGGGGACCGTACGGTGGACCCGGACGACCTCGCGGATCATGGCGCCGATGGTCATCCGGGGGTTGAGGCTGGCGTACGGGTCCTGGTGGACGATCTGGACGGCGCGGGGCAGCGACTTGTCGGCGCGGAGCTCGGCGAGCGGGCGGCCCTCGATCAGGACGCGTCCGGCGGTGACCGGGGAGAGTCCGACCAGGGCCCGTCCCGTGGTGGTCTTGCCGCTGCCGCTCTCGCCGACGACGGTGACGATACCGCGGGCCGGGACGGTGAAGGAGACGCCGTCGACCGCGCGGGTGGCGCCGGTGACGCGGCGGAGCACTCCGGTCCGGACGGGGAAGCGGACTTCGAGGTCCTCGACGGTGACGGCGTCCGGGGCGGTGGGCGTACGGGATGTCATGCGGAGGCTCCTGCGGGGTGCGCCGCGCCCGCGGCGGGGGCGGGGTAGGGGCAGCGGACGTGGTGCGGGCCGGGACCGGGCAGGGGCAGCAGTTCGGGTACGGAGTCGGCGCAGGCGGGCCGTGCCTCGGCGCAGCGCGGCTGGAAGGCGCAGCCGGGCGGCGGGTCGGCGGGGTGGGGCGGGAAGCCGGGGATGTTGGGGAGCCGGTCGACCCGGTGGTCCATCCGGGGGACGGAGGCCATCAGGGCGCGGGTGTAGGGGTGGCCGGGGGTGTCGAAGAGCGCCGTGGTGGGCGCGGTCTCGACGATCCGGCCGCCGTACATGACGGCGATCCGGTCGGTGACACCCGCGACGACTCCCAGGTCGTGGGTGATCAGGACGAGCGCCATCCGCAGTTCCCGGCGGAGCCGGTCGATCAGCCCGAGGACCTGGGCCTGGATGGTGACGTCGAGGGCGGTGGTGGGTTCGTCGGCGATCAGCAGCCGGGGTTCGCGGCTGATCGCCATGGCGATCAGGACCCGCTGGCGCATACCGCCGGAGAGTTCGTGCGGGTAGGCCCGGAGCCGGTCCCGGGGGCCGGGGATGCCGACGAGGTCGAGGAGTTCGGCGCAGCGGTCGGCGGCGGAGCGGCGGCGGTGTCCGTCGTACCGGACGAGGGGCTCGGCCATCTGGGCGCCGACGGTCATCGCCGGGTTGAGGGCGGAGAGGGCGTCCTGCGAGACCAGGGCGATGCCGCTGCCCCGGATCTCGCGCAGCCGCTTCGGGCCGAGCCCGCCGATGTCGCGGCCGTCGAAGACGACGCGGCCGGAGATCTCGGCGCCTTCGTGGCCGAGCAGACCGAGGACGGCCAGCATGGTCTGGCTCTTGCCGCAGCCCGATTCGCCGACGACTCCGAGTGCCTCGCCCTCGGCGACGGCGAACGACACGTCCCGGACGGTCTCCAGGTCGGCGCCGGGGCCGCCTCGGTAGGCGACCTTGAGGTGTTCCACTTCGAGAACGGACACGCTGGTGCCTCCCGCTAGGCGAGTTTGATCTTGGGGTTGAAGTACGCCTGGGCCACGTCCACCAGGAAGTTGATGAGGACGAAGGCGACGGCGATCACCAGGATTCCGCCCTGGACGAGGGGGATGTCCCGGGTGGAGACGGCCTGGTGGAGGGCGAGGCCGATGCCCGGCCAGGAGAAGACGGTCTCGGTGAGGACGGCGCCGCTGAGGAGGAAGCCGGCCTGGAGTCCGATGACGGTGATGACGGAGGGCATCGCGTTGGGCAGGACGTGGCGGGTGACGACCCGGAGTTCGCCCAGGCCCCGGGAGCGGGCGGTGCGGACGTAGTCGTTGCCGATCACTTCCAGGACCGCCGACCGGGTCATCCGGGCGATCACCGCCAGGGACCAGGCCGAGAGGGTGATCACCGGCAGCACCATGTGGGCCGCGACGTCCAGCGGGCCTCCCCCGCCGATGGATGTCATCCCGGTGGCCGGGAGGATCCTGAGCTGGAGGGAGAAGACGACGATCAGGACGAGGCCGAACCAGAACGACGGTACGGAGTTGAGGAAGAGGACGCCGACGGTGAGTCCGCGGTCCCGGAGGGATCCCGGCTTCATGGCGGCCCAGGTGCCGATCGCCACTCCGGCGAGGGTCGCGACGACGATCGCGGTCCCGGAGAGCAGGACGGTGTTGAGCAGCCGTTCGGAGATCACCTCCGACACGGGGCGGCCGAAGGAGAGGGAGCGGCCGAGGTCGCCGCCGAAGAGGTTGCCGAGATAGCTGAAGTAGCGGGAGAGCGCGGGTTCGTCGAGGCCGAGGTCGGCGCGGAGCGCCTGCCGGTCCTCCTCGGACGAGGTGGGGCCGAGCAGGGCCGTGGCCTGGTCGCCCGGGATGATCTGGCCGAGTCCGAAGGTGGCGATGGTCACCCCGATGACGACGGGGATCATCTGGAGCGCCCGGCGCAGGGTGAAGGTCAGCATGGTGCGTCTCCTGGGCTGTTCACGACCGGCTCCATCGGGGCCGGAGGGTCCTTCGGGGGCGGCGGTCCGCGTCGCGCGCGGGCCTGGTCCCGCGGCTGCGGGGGTCGAGACGGTCCCGTACGCCGTCGCCGAGCAGGTTGAACCCGACGGCCAGGACGACGATCACGAGGCCGGGGATGGTCGCGACATGGGGCGAGGTGACCAGCAGGGCCCGGCCGCCGCTGAGCATCTGGCCCCAGTCGGGGGCGGGTGGCTGGGCGCCGAGCCCCAGGAAGGCGAGGCTGGCGCCGAGGATGACGTTCCGTCCGGTCTGGAGGGTGGCGAAGACGGTGAGTCCGCCGAGGAGGTTGGGGGTGATGTGGCGCAGGGCGATCCGGCGGTGCCCGTAGCCGAGGACTCCGGCGGCCTCCACGTACTGTTCCTGCCGCAGTGAGACGACGGAGCCGCGGACGATCCGGCCGAACTCGGGGACGGTGACCACGACCATGGCGACGACCATGGAGGTGAGTCCCGGTCCGAGGGCGACGCCGATGCCGAGGGCGAGCAGGATGCCGGGGAAGGAGAACATCACGTCGAAGAGGCGCATGAGGACGCTGTCGAGCCGGCCGCCGGCGTAGCCGGAGACGAGGCCGAGCACTCCGCCGATCAGCAGGGCGATCAGGGTGGGCACGACCGCGACCAGGAGGGCGAGTCTGCTGCCGTGCATCAGCCGGCTCAGGATGTCGCGGCCCACCTCGTCCGTGCCGAGGAGATGGCCGTCGCTGAGGGGGGCGAGGCCGATGGCCGCCGGATTCGTGGCGAGCGGGTCGGCCGGGGCGATCCAGGGCGCGAGCAGGGCGACGAGGACGGTGAGGGCGACGACCGAGCCGCCGACGAGGGTGGTGGTGTGGCCGCCGCCGAGGGCGCGCAGCCGTTCGCGCAGGGGCACGCGGGAGACGGCCCGGGGCTCGGGTGCCGCTGTGGCCTTCATGGCTGGGATCTCCTCACCGGCGGCGGATGGTGGTGTAGTCGATATAGGGGGACGGGGCCGCGACGACGCCCTCGACCTTGCGGCTGAGCAGCCTGGGCAGGCGGTCCTGGTAGAGGAAGACCCAGGGCGCGTCGGCCGCGATACGCTCGGCGGCCTCGCCGTAGAGGGCGGTCCGGGTCTCCTCCCGGGGTTCGGTGCGGGCTTTGTCGAGGAGGGCGTCGACGGCCGGGTCGGCGTACCAGCCCCGGTTCACGCCGTTCGGGGGGTGCAGGTCCCCGCCGAACATCCGCTCCAGGAAGTCCCCGGCGTCGGCGCCGGTGGTCCAGCCGTTGAAGGAGCCGTGGACGCCCTTCTTGTATCCGGCGCCCTCCTCGGCGACGAGCGAGGCGAACTCCATGTACCGGACCTCCAGCCGGACGCCGACCGCTTTGAGGTCCTGCTGGATCAGCGACATGATCTCGGTGGCCTGGGAGAAGCCGGGGCCGCTGTCGGGCGCCAGGAGCCGGATCGTCACGGGGGTGCGGACGCCGCTCTCGGCGATCAGCCGTTTGGCCAGGGCCGGGTCGTAGGGGTAGCGGTCTTCGGCGGCGGACGCGCGGTACGCCTCGTTGCCCCGGGGCAGCGGGCCCTGCGAGGGGGCGGTCTGGCCCGCGGTAAGAGTGGCGATGGCCGCCCGGTCGACGGCGTGGTTGAGGGCCCGGCGGAAACCGGCGTCGTCGGTGGGCGCGGTCCGGGTGTTGAGCCGCAGGAAGTACTGGTTGGCCGGGTCCGGGTACTGGACCGTCATGGTGCCCTGCCCGGCGAGCTGCCGGACCTGCTGGGCCCCGGCGCTGAGGATGGCGTCCACCTCGCCGGTCTGGGCGGCGATGGCGAGGGTCGTGGGGTCGCTGACGGACTCGACGATGATGGCCTCGGTCTTCGGCACCCCGCCCCAGTAGGCGGTGTTGTGCCGCAGGACGACACGTTTGCCGTGGTCGGCGGATTTCTGGCGGTAGGGGCCGGTTCCGACGGGGTGGAGTCCGATGTCGTCGGGGTCGTGCGCGCGCAGCGTCGCGGGGCTGATCAGCGACATCCGGCGGTCGGTGAGGACGCGCGGCAGACCGGTGTACGGCTTGGTGAGCCGGAGGGCGACGGTATGGGTGCCGCGTACCTCCACCCGGTCGATCCACCGGGTCAGGAACTTCATGTTCCCGGCGGCGGTGGCGTCGTACACCGGGGACTTCTCGTCGGTGATCCGGTCGAAGTTGAGTTTCACGGCCCCGGCGTCGAAGGGGGTGCCGTCGGCGAAGTCGACGCCCGTGCGCAGGGCGAGGGTGTAGGTGAGGGCGTCCGGCGACATCTGCCAGGAGGTGGCGAGGGCCGGGCGCAGCCGGGGTGCCCGGTCGGACTCGGTGGTGAGGTCCTCGCGGATGAGAGGGTCGAAGAGCGCGTCGACGACCCGGAGGCCGACGGTGCCCGAGAGCCGGTGCGGATCGAGGACGGGGATCTCGCCCTCGGCGCCGATGACGAGGGTGCCGGGGTCCCGGCCGAAGGCGGGCGGGGAGGTGCAGCCGGTGAGCAGCAGCCCGGCGACGGCCAGCGTGCCGAGCACTCGGCGGACGCCGCGGACACGGCGGGCGGTGGCCCCGGGTGGCCGGGGCGGACCGGGGCGGTGCGGGGTTCTCATGGGTGCGGCCTTTGTTCGTCGTGGGCGAGGTCGCTCAGGACCACGGCGGCGGCGTTCCTGCCGGGCGTACCGGTGACATAGCCGCCCGGCCAGGTTCCGCTGCCGCCGACGTAGAAGCCGGGCAGCGGGGTGCGGTAGCCCGCGAGGGCGGGATGCGGGCGGCTGCCGAAGAGCCCGCCGGGGAGCATGTCGCCGTGGGTGATGTTGCTGCCCTCCAGGCCGACTTCGGCCTCGATCTGCACGGGGTTCATGAAGCGGTGGGCCACGATCCGGTCGGCGATCCCGGGCATCAGCAGGCCGAGTTGTTCGACGCAGCGGCGGCCGAAGTGTTCGGTGCGGGCGGCGTCCCAGGGTCCGTCGTGCGGCCGGTAGGGCGCGTGCCAGGCGTTGACGCTGATCAGCTGGGTGGTGCCGGGGGTGAGCCCGGGCGAGGTGAGGGTGGGGGTCAGGCCCCACATCAGGATCTCGTCCGCGGTCCGGCCCGCCAGCGCCTCGGTGATCGCGGTCTCGATGCTCGCGGGCGACGAGCCGAACCGGAACTGGCAGGCCCGTACGGCGTCGGGGTCGGCGTCCTCGGGGAGGCCCGTGTAGGGCGGCAGCGAGTCGACTTCCAGGACGACCTTGAAGGCGGAGCCGCGGAGGGGTTCGGCGAGTACGGCGTCGCCGATGGCGGGGTCCATCGCCCCCTCGCCGAGGAGGTCGCGGAAGAGGTGGTGGGGGTTGACGGTGGAGATCACCCGGGCGGCGTGGAACTCCTCGCCGGTGGGGGTGGCGACGCCGTACACCCCGTCGGGGCCGTGCAGGATCCGGGCGGCGGGGGTGCCGGTGCGCAGTTCGACCCCGTGTTCCCGGCAGGCACCGGCCAGGGCCTCGACGATGGCGCTCATCGAGCCGACCGGCAGTCCGGTGGAGCCGCGGAGCGCGACGCGCTCCGCGGCGTCCGGTCCCCCGCCGCCCGCGGCGGCGAGGGCGAAGGGGCGCATCATCAGTCCCACGGCGCTGCCGGGTGTGCTCGGCGGCACCAGCTGGGCGTTGAGGGCGAGCAGCATGAGCAGCGCCTTGGCCCGGTCGGAGCGGAGGTGGCTGTCGAGCAGCGCCGTGAGCCCGCCTTCGAAGACGGCTTCGAAGAGCCGGATGTCCACCGGATCGGACAAACGTTTCTTCAGAACGTCCACCGACGGTGGCGTACGGTCCGGGGTGACTCCGAGCCGGGCGCCCAGCCGCTCCAGGCCCTCGATCAGGGCGCGGTAGCGGCCGGCCTCGCCCGGCGCGAAGGCGTCCAGCTGGGCGTCCACCCGGGCGGGATCGCGCCAGCCGATGAAGCAGCCCTCGTCGAACCGGTGGACCACGGTCGGGTCCACGCGCACGAACCGCAGTCCGTGCCGGTCGAGGCCGAGTTCGGCGACGACGGCCGGATTGAGCGAGCCCGGCGAGTTGGTGAAGGCCAGCCGACGGCCGGGCAGGAACTCGTATGCCCCGCAGGGGCCGCCGAGTCCGGGCCGGGATTCGAGCAGCGCGACCTTCAGCCCGGCGCGTCCCAGATAGGCGGCGGTCACCAGTCCGTTGTGGCCACCGCCGACGATCACTGCGTCGTAGCGGTTCATCTCCGGTTCGTCCTCCCGCGACCGTGGGCGCGCATATCAGGGGCGGGGGGCGGCGGTGAAGCCGGCGTCGAACAGGTCCACCCAGTTGCCGCCGGAGATCCGCTCGACCTCGGCCGCGGCGAAGCCCCGTTCCAGCAGCCGCCGCCGGACGGCCTCGTAACCCTTTCCGGCCGCGTACCACTCGGGGAACTCGACCGGGCCGGAGATGGGCACCATCGGGGTACGGCTCCAGCGGCCCTGCCGCCACCAGTGCAGCTCCTCGTCGCCCTGGCCCGCGTAGTAGTCCGAGCCGAGGCCGACGTGTTCGACCCCGATCAGTTCGACCGTGTAGGCGACCATGTCGCAGAAGCGGTCCACGGTGCAGTCGACGCCGTCGGGGGCGATCCGCGGATACATGCTCAGTCCGACGACCCCGCCGGATTCCGCGGCCTTCTTGAGGACGGTGTCGGACTTGTTGCGGATCGCGAGTTCCACGTCCTCGCCGACGAAGGCGCGGGGGTTGGCGTGGGTGACGGCCACCGGCCGCTCGGACGCCTCGATCGCCTCCAAGGAGGTGCGCTCGTTGCAGTGGGAGATGTCGACGACCATGCCGACCTGGTTCATCTCCCGGATGAGGTTGCGCCCGTAGGTGCGGGAGAGCCCGGCGTCCTCGCCCTCCCAGCAGCCCGCCCCGGCGGAGTTCTGGGTGTTGTACGTGAGCTGGGCGATCCGCACCCCGGCCCGGTGGAACGCGCCGACCAGGTCGAGGTCGTCCTCGAAGGGGCTGCTGTTCTGGAAGCCGAGGACGACCGCGGTCCGGCCCTCGGCCTCGGCGCGCCGGATGTCGTCGGCGGAGCGGGCCTCGCACAGGAGGTCGGCGTGTTCGGCGAGCAGCCGCTGCCAGCGGCCCACCTCGCGCATGGTCTCGGTGGAGTCCTCCCAGATCGCCACGGTGGCGTGGATCGCGGTGATACCCGCGGCGTGCCATTCCTCGAAGCGGGCCCGGGAAGGTTTCACGAACTGCAGTGCGTCGACGAGCACGTCGGTCTTCTCCTCTGTTCGGTGGCTACGGGGCACCCGGCGGTTCCCCGGGGGCGGCGGGTGGTCAGGAGATGGAGCCGAGGCGGCCGAGCGCCGGGATCTCGTCCCGCAGGCCCAGTTCGCGCAGCGCCCGCCACAGGGACGCCTGGTTGCTGGTGACCACCGGCACCCCGGTGTCCATCTCCAGGTAGGGCAGTACCTCGAAGGTCCGGAAGGTCCCGCAGGAGATCAGCAGGGCGTCGGCGTCGGGGGCGGCCCGGTGGAGACGGCGCCCGAGCCGGTAGGCGCTGTCCGCGTCATGGACGCTGGCCTCGTACGGATCGGTGATCTGGAGCCCTTCGACGACCGGGACCTCGAAGCCGACGGCGGTGAGATACGCCCGCAGGGCCTCGTTGACCTCGTCGGTGTAGATGCTGCCGACGGCCACGGACGTGGCGCCGACCGCGCGCAGGGCGTCCACCTGGGCCTGCATCATGGTGATGGCCGGGATCCCGGTCTCCGCGGTGATCTCGTCCGTCACCTTCTCGTCGGTTCCGGGTCCGGGGATGAAGGTGCCGGGCGCGCCGCACTGCACGATCAGGTCCACCTTCGCGGTGGCGAGTTGCCGTGAGGCTTCCAGTACCTGCGACATCATCGTCTTCAGCCCCTCGGCGTCCACCCGGGGAACGATGGTGCGCGCGTCGGCGAAGGCCACGCCGGTGGGGGCCACCGAGCGCCACTCCTCGGCTCCCTCGATAGCGGTAGCGGGGCGTATTTGCCCAATTCGGGCACGCCATCCCAGCAGCATATGAAGCTCCTTATTCTCGACTGTGTACATAGGTGCGACCGTCGGGGTCCGACGGGCGGGCGAGGCAGGGAATCGACCGGGCGCGGGCCCGGCCCGAGGGCCCGCGGATCGGGGTCCGGCAGGGACTGAGCGGTGCCGCCGGGATCTCCGGCCGGGCCTCCGCGAATCAATCTGGGACAGTGGACCAGCTCTGTTGGGACAACGTACCCACCGAGGTCGAGGCGGGTCAATGGGGTGACGGAAAGCCGTGAACCCGCCATCCCGCCGACGGGTTCCGGCCACCCCCGGCTACGGGTCCGGCCCTCGCCGGGGCATGGCACCGCGCGGATCGGCGGGGAGGGCGCGGCAGCCGCCGGCCCGGGCGGGCACGGGCGGTTCGCGACGTTCCGTCAGGGCACGTACGACGGCGACGGGTTACGGATACGGGGGTGTGGGACACCCGGGACCCCGGCACCGCCGCGACCACCCGGCGGGGGCCGTGGCCGGGGCCGTACGAGAAGGGTCCGGGCGCCCGGCGCGTTCACCCCCGGACGCCGTCGGAACCCGGGTACGGCTCCGGCCCCCGGCGGTGCCGGGGGCCGGAAAAAGGCGCGCCACGACCGGTGGCCGGAGAGGCCGAGGAGGTCAGGAGCCGGGCCCTACGGGGGACCTCAGGCGGGCTGCCGCCAGCGGACCGTGATCTCCGCCGCCGCCGCCCGCAGTACGGGGACGAGGGCCTCCGCCCGGTCGTCGGTCAGCCGGGCGTCGGGCCCGTAGATGCTGAGCGCCGCGACGACCCGGCCCTGGGTCCCGATGGGCACGGCCACTCCGCAGCCACCCGGGATCCACTCCTCGCGGCTGACGGCGTACCCCTGGCGGCGGGCCGCCCCGATCCGGTCGCGTACGGCCCCGGTGTCGGTGACGGCCTGGTCCGCGAGCAGCCGTTCGAGCCCCTCCGGCGGCAGCATGGAGAGCAGGACGCGGCCGGTGGCGCCGGAGAAGAGGGAGTACGGGCGCCCCACCCCGGTGATCAGCCGCAGCGGCTGGGGGCTCTCCGCCTCGTAGACGGTGACCCGGCGCCCGTCGACGATCGTGGAGACGCACGCCGTCTCGCCCGTCATGGCCGCGATCCGGGAGGCCGTGGCCGAGGCGGCTCCGACCAGATCGCTGTTGGCCGCGTGCTTCCACGCGAGGGTGAGCGCGGCGGGCCCGATCACGTACTTCCGGGTGCTCTCCTCCGCGACGGCCAGCCCCTCGCGCTCCAGTGACGCGAGGATGCGCTGCACCGAACTCTTGCTGATCGCCAGGTCGCGGCTCAGCTCCCGGACGCCGCGCGGCCGGTCCGCCTCGGCGACGGCTTTGAGCACCTGGAGGGCGTGGTCGACGATCTGCACCGTGCTCGTGGTCCTGGGCTCCGGCCCGGGCGTCTCGTCACGGCCGCCGGAACCGGCGGACCGGTCGGCCTCGTCGGCCGCCGAATCGGGTGCTGTCGCCATGGGACGCGGCCTTCTCCCTCATGAGCACGGACGGAACTACGACGGGGGTGCGTCGCGGTGGCGCGCCCCGAAGGCGCGCGGACTCCGTGATCCACCGAGACGGCAGTATCACACAGCCCGCCTGACGAGCCCCAACGCTCCCCGGTGCCGGAGGCCCGGGACCGGCCGCGGACCGATGGTCACGCGCCGCCCGCCGGCCGGGCCGTCCGGTGGGGAGGGAGGCCGCGGTGGGGCGGGAGGTTTCCGGGCGTACGGCAGGGGCAGGCGGGCCTCACGTACTTCGGAATGCAGGTACTGCCACCGGGCCCGGTCGATCATCGGGGCACGCCCCGGGTGTTCCCGGCCCGAACCGCGATCCGTTTTGGAGCGGTCCGATGAACACTTCGCATGCTTTTCGCCGTAATCGTCCGCATGATGACGCGCCGGATACCGGGGCCATGTTCCGTCGGCTGGCCGGGCTGCCGGAGGGGCCGGAGCGGGAGCGGGTGCGGGAGGAGGTGACGGCGGCGTGGCTGCCGATGGCGTACCGGATCGCGTCCCGTTACCGGGGCAAGGGCGAGTCGGTCGACGATCTGCGGCAGGTCGCGGCGCTGGCCCTGGTGAAGGCGGTGGACCGCTACGACCCCGGCCGGGGCGGGGCCTTCGAGGCGTTCGCGGTCCCCACCATCACCGGCGAGGTCCGGCGCCACTTCCGTGACTACTCCTGGTCGGTCCACGTCCCCCGGACCGTCCAGGAGGTACGCAACCGGGTCCGCGTCGCCTACCGCGAGCTGTCCGCGACCGGCCGGGAACCCGCGGTCGCGGACCTGGCCGAGCGGACCGATCTGCCCGAACCCGAGGTCCGCAAGGGCCTCGAAGCCCTGCACTGCCACAGCGCCCTCTCCCTCGACGCCCCCGGCGACGGCACGCCCGACGGCGAACCGGGTCTCGCGGGCACCGTCGGCGCCCCCGACCCCGGCTACGACACCGTCGTCGACCGCGAGACCGTACGGCCCCTCATCGCCCGGCTCCCCGAACGCGAACGCCGCATCCTCTACCTCCGCTTCTTCCGCGATATGACCCAGCAGAGCATCGCCACCGAATTCGGCGTCTCCCAAGTCCATATCTCCCGGATCATCAACACCACCTGCGCCGACCTGCGACGCCACGCCCTGGCCGAGGTCTGACCCGGGTGCCCGGGTCCGCTGTCTCCCGGGTTCGCCCGCCGCGGGCGGGCCCGGGACGGTGTCAGTAGCCGAGCGCCTTCTTGAGCTGCTGTTTGTCCATGGTCGAGCGGCCGTCGACGTTCTTCTTCCTCGCCTCCGCGTAGAGCTGGTCCCTGGTCGGGCCCCGCGCCCCGCCGCGGGAGCGCTCCCCGCCCCGCTGGGAGGCGGACTTCGGGTCCCGGGTCGAGGTCCGGCTCGCGGTCTTCGACTCGCCCGCGCGGGCCCGTTCCTTGTTGACCGTACGGGCGGCGATCTCCTTCGCCCGCCCGGTGGACTCGCCGCGGTTTCGCGCGGACTCCTTGATGTGCTCGTACTGCCGTTCCCGCTTGGCGTCGGCACCCCGTGGCATGGCGTACTCCTTCCACCGGTATGTGGTGATCCTCCGGCCTCGACGGGGTCGTCCCGGCCGGGCGGCCCCTCTCCCCGCGGTACCCCGAAACCGGCGGACGATACGCCCGAATCAGTCGGTATCGCATGGTGAGGCCGGGGTACCCGCCACAGGGTCAGCCCGGAGACGGGAGCCGTAGGAGAACGGAACGGAGTCGAGCGTGTCGAAGATCGAGGAATCCGTCGAGGTCGCCGTCCCCTTGACCACCGTCTACGACCAGTGGACCCAGTTCGAGGACTTTCCGCACTTCATGGACGGGGTGGAACGGATCGAGCAGCGCACCCCCGCACTCACCCACTGGGTGACCGAAATCGGCGGGGTGCGCCGTGAGTTCGACGCCGAGATCACCGAACAGCGGCCCGACGAGCGGATCGCCTGGACCACGGTCCGGGGCGAGGTACGGCAGGCCGGGGTGGTGACCTTCCACCGGCTGGACGACACCCGGACCAAGGTCATGCTCCAGCTCGATCACGATCCGACCGGGATCGCCGACACCGTCGGGGACAAGCTGGGCTTCGTCCGGCACCGGGCCAAGGGCGATCTGGAGCGGTTCAAGTCGTTCATCGAGGAACGCGGGAGCGCCACCGGCGCGTGGCGCGGCACCGCGTGAGGCGTACCGGGTGACCCCGGCCCCTGTGAGCCGTACCGGACGGGTGCGCGCCGCCCGTACGGGCGCCGTATCCGACCGGGCCGGGGCCGACGGCCCCGGCGGGCGCCCCCACGGCCGAGTGGCGGCGGAACCGGCGCGGGGCAACCATGGGAGTGAGGGGGCGACGCCCCGGAGTCGGGCGTGTCGCGGCCCGGTCCCCGGTTCGTACCGGCGTCCGGGCGTCGGCGCACCGGACCGGCAGCGGCAGTTGACCGGGTGTCGTCGTCCCGGACGGTTCCACACCCTCGTGGGAACGGGCGCCGGACGGCGGTCCCGGTGCGTTGCGGCCGCGCAGCGCCGATCCGGCCCGGGACGCGCTGTCGGCGTGCCCCGGGCGATACCGGCGCCGGTCGTACGACCTTCAGGGAAGGGGCATCCCATGCCCGCCACCGCCGTCGACTGCGATGTGGTCTTCTTCGATCTGCGGGACACCCTCGGTGATGTCGACCGGCCCGGCCATCTGGCGCTGTACCGGCCCAGTACCGAGAAACTCCTCGACGCCATGCGGGATCTGGTGGGGCTCCGGATCGGCGTGATCACCAATCTGCCCGCCGAGGTCAGCGCCGAGCAGGGGCACCGGATGATCGCCGAGGCCGTCGTCTCGGAGCACGACGGGGAGGTGGTCCGGCTGGCCGATGTCATCGACCCGCGGGGGATCGTGATCAATCACGAGGCCCGGCTCGACAAGCCCGACCCCGCCATCTACCGGTTCGCGGCGGATCAGATGCGGGTTCCGGTGGAGCGGTGTCTCTTCGTCGGGGAGAACCTGATCGAGGTACTCGCCGCGCAGGCCGCCGGGATGCGCGGCACGCTCAAACCGTCGCCGCCGGGAAAGGAGTTCCTGCCCGCGGTGATCTCCCGGCAGGGGGAATCGGTCCAGGACAGCGGCCGGGCCTTCGAGGAGGCCCTGGAGCAGGAGCATCTGCTCGGGGAACGGATCTTCGGCTGCGGCGGCCGGATCGCCGGGGCGCTGGCGTCGGTGGAACGGGCGGAGGACATTCCGCCGGGGGTGCGGACGGCGATGGGCATGTTCGTCTACGTCCTCACCGAATTCGCCGACCAGGCGCATCTGAAGGCCGAGGAGGCGATCGTGCCGCTGGCGGTCGCCCGGGGGATGCCGCCCGAGCGGGCCCGCTGGATGTTCGACCAGCACGACCAGGCACGCGCCTACTGGGCGGCGATCGCGGTGGCCTGGCGGCGGATCCAGCACGGCGACCCCCGGGACGTGGCCTACGCGATCTCCGACTTCCGCGGCTGTACGGAGAGCTTCGTCCGGCTCTTCCGGGCGCACGCGATCCGGGAGAACGACGAGCTGTATCCGGAGCTGGGCCGTCGGCTGACCGACGCGGACGACGCGGCCGTGCTCTCGATCGTGCATCACACCGGCCCGCCGGACATCGGGCCCTACGCGGCGATCGTCGGGGCGATGGAAGAAGCCCTGGACGGAATCGCCGCCGAGGGGATCACGGAACAGCCCGTCGCGGCGGACGGGTCCGCCGCCGGAAAGGTCTGACCATGTGGCTGCTGAGACCGCCCGATACCGGCTTCTTCGACCAGGAGCAGCGCCGCGCCGTGGAGGTGCTCTTCGACGCGATACTGCCCGGCGGGGACCGGCGGCCCGGCGCGGCCGACGCCGGGGCGGCCGGGTATCCCGACCGGCTGCTGGCGATGGGCGCGGGGACGCATCCCGAGATCCCGGGGTGGCGTACCGCCTATCCCGTTCTGCTCACCGCCCTCGACGCCGCCGCGCGCCGGGCGTACGGCGGGCGCGCCGTCGCCGGACTCGACCGGGACGAGGCCACCGCGTTGCTGCGCGGGCTGGCGGCGGGGACCCTGTCCGACTGGCCCCCGGGCGCCCTCGCCCAGCCCGCCGCGTTCGCCCTGCTGCGGGCGCACTGCGTCGAGGGCTGCTTCGGCGACCCCCGCTGGGGCGGCAACCACGACGCGGTGATCTGGCGCTGGTTCGGCTACCCCGGCCCGGCCGAACCCTTCACCCGCCCCGGCGGCCCGCCGGGGGCGGCCGGCGCCGGGCCCCGGGAGGAGCCATGACCACCACCCCCGCCGCGCCGGGCGGTTACGACACGATCGTGGTGGGCGCGGGAGCGGGCGGCGGTACGGCGGCCCGGGTGCTCACCGCGCGGGGCCGCCGGGTCGCCGTACTGGAGAAGGGTCCGCTGCCGGTCGCCGACGACTTCCTGCCGTACGACGAACTCCACTTCCACGCCCACAAGACGCTCATCCCGCACCGCGACACCGACCCCAATATCTATATGGCGGGGCCGGACCAGGACCGGCCCACCCGGGTGGAGCGCTGGTGGAACGTCAATATGGTCGGCGGCGCGACGACCGTATGGGACGCCAATGTGCCCCGCTACACGGAGGAGGACTTCACCGTCCTCGACCATCTGCGGGACGTACCGCCCGACGCGGACATGGTGAACTGGCCGTGGACGTACCGCGAGTTCGAGCCGTGGTTCGAGCGGGCGGAACGGGAGTGGGGCGTCTCCGGGCGGGCCCGGCAGTCCCCCGCCCAGGAGCCGATCAGAACCGGCTACGACTACGCCATGCCGCCGCTGCGCCCGCATGCCGCCGTGCCCTTCCTGACCGAGGCGTTCGGCCGGGTCGGGATGCGGCCCTATCTCGGCCCCCGGGCGATCAACTCCCGGGTCCACGACGGCCGCCCGGCCTGCTCGTTCTGCGGTTTCAACCAGTTCTTCGGCTGCGGTCTCAACTCCCGGGCCTCGGCGCTGAACACGGTCCTCCAGCGCGCCCTGGCCACCGGGCGGTGCGATCTGCTGACCGGGCACTGCGTGACCCGGATCGTGCACGAGGACGGCCGGGTGCGCGGGGTGATGTATCTGACCGAGCCCGGCGGACCCGAACGGTTCCTGGGCGCCCCCCAGGTCCTGGTCTCCGTCCAGACCATCGAGTCGGCGCGGCTCTTCCTGCTGTCGGAGGTACCCGATCCCAACCGGATGATCGGCCGCTATCTGACGTACCACACCCATGGCAGCGCCGAGCTGACACTGCCGCTGCAACCCGTGTGGACCGGTGGCGGCGCCCAGCAGCCGTCCACCGCCATCGGCTCCCTGCAACTGCGCGACCTGTACGTGGTCGACGACCCGGCCACCCCCGTCACCAAGGCGGGCAAGTTCTCGGTCTACGACCCGTACACCTGTGTGCCGCCGGTCCGGCTGGTCAAGAACGCGACGCTCGGGCCGGGGCGCGGCGGCCTCTGGGGCGAGGAGCTGTACACCTATCTCGACGAGCTGCGGCGGCAGGGCGGGGTCTCCTTCTCCTTCACCGGCGAGGCGATGTCCCTCTACGACAACCGGGTCGAGCTGGACCCCGAGGTCACCGACCCGTGGGGGCTGCCCGCCGCCCGGGTCTGGTACCGGCACCACGCCTACGATCTGGCCGCCGCCCGCTACGCCATCGACCGGGTGGTCCGGGTGATCACGGACGCGGGCGGCGAACTGCGCGGCTACGACGTCCCCGAGGCGGAGAACCCCGGCTACGGACATGTCCAGGGCACACTGCGCGCCGGAACCGATCCGGGGGCCTCGGTACTCGACGAGAACTGCCAGTCGCACACCGTCGCCGGGCTCTACGTCCTGGACTGCGCCTTCATGCCGACCGCCGGGGCGTCCAACCCCACCCTGACCCTGCTCGCCAACGCCTACCGGGTCTGCGAGGGGCTTCCGGCCCCCGGCTGACCCGTCCCCGCCCGGCGGACGGCCCGCACGGACGACACCGAACCGACCGGGGGGACCGACGCGAAAGGCAGCACCATGAACGACCTCGACCAGCGGGTCGACATCGCCCGCGATCTGCTCTCCGCCGGAATCACCAAGGCCGACCTGGAGATGTCCCCCGATCTGGCCGCCGCGCCGGACGGCGCCGTACTCGCCGCCGATCTGGGGCTGGTCTTCCCCGACGGGCTGGCGCCCGTTCCCCAGCCCTTCGACACCGTGCCGCCCACGGACGCCCCGCTGCCGCACGCCGATATCGTCGTGATCACCTGGACCGTCGCGGAGCAGAACGCCCTCGCCGATGTGTTCACCCGGGGCTTCGGACGGCTGAAGTGGTACCGGTACACCCGGCGGTTCGAGGAGCACTACCGGCCGCTGATCCGCCGGAGCGCCCCCGCGTTCGCCGCCGGGCGGCTGGGCTCGTACCTCCCGGTCCGGCTCGGCGACCTCGATGTGCTCTGTATGAAGTCCGAGCTCCATCTCAACCAGGACGGTGTCAAGACCGGCGAGGGCACGGCCACCCTGCCCGTCCGGGACTTCTTCCACCAGATCATCGAGGAGGTCCAGCCCCGGGTCATCGCCACCATCGGCACCTCGGGCAGCGTCTTCGAGGACTTCCCGCTGGGCGATGTCGTGGTCACCCGCGGGGCGAAGTTCCGCTGCCAGAAGGAGTTCCGGAACGAGGAGTTCAACGACCGGACCTTCACCTCGGAGTGGACTCTCCCGCTCGGCCGGCTGGCAGACGCGCAGACCATGATGCTGGACTTCTCCGACCGGCTCACCGAACCGCCGCTCGGCCCGCCGTCCACCCGCTACCCCTTCGAAGGGCCGCTGATCGAGCCGCCCGCCAACACGCCCACCATCCGGATCGAGCAGGACGAACGGGACATGCCCGAGTTCCATCCGATCCTGACCACCGACTACTTCGAGTACGGCACCTCCACCAACAAGCTGGAGCTGGAGGGTTCCGCCGTCGAGATGGGCGACGCGGTACTCGGACTGACCGTCGCCGACCTCACCGACGCGGGCGCCGACCAGATCCCCGACTGGGTCGTGGTCCGCAATATGTCCGACCCCCAGATCAACGGCGCGCTCCCCACCCGGGAGTTCCGGCTCAACCCGCAGACCATGTGGGCGGTCGCCTTCTACGAGGCGTACGGCTACTGGACCAGCGTCTGCGGCGCGCTCACCACCTGGGGCCTGGTCGCGGGCCTGGCCGAGCAGGGCATCGACGATGCCTGACCCCCCGGCGGTCACCCGGCTCCCGGTCGAGGTCGAGCTGCTGTTCGAGCTGATGCCGTGCAACGCGCTCCGTACCTCGCAGTACGCCGGGCCCGGGGACCACCCGTGCGCCTACTTCCGCTCGTGGGGCACGTACCACTCGTACGACTACGACGCCGACGGGCCGCCGCCGGATCCGGCGATCATCCGGCCCTCGCACTACACGGGCCGGATGACGCCCCTGCCCGAGCCGCTCTCCGGCTGCCGCAAGGCACCGGTCCTGGCCGTCGGCATCAACCCCAATCTGCCGGGCTGGTGGCCCGGCGGACACCACTCGCTCACCCCCGACTTCGACTCCGTCCGCCAGTACGCGCACTACTTCCGGTACCGGGGCGTATTCAAGCCCGAACTCGACGAGGACGCGTACCTGGAGTTCGGCGGCGGGCCCGGCGACGATCCCCTGGCCGGGGTACCGCTCGACGTCCCCGAGGACGCGAACGGCCGGCGCCCGATCCCCGTCCGGGAGCAGCCGCAGCGGATGTACCGCGTCTACCAGGGGCTGCTGGACGACCTCGGTACCGAACTCGGCCTCACCCCGGGCACGCTCACCGTCGGCGAGGACCTGGCCTACGGCAATATGGTCGCCTGCGCCTCGGCGAAATGGACCACCAGGCCCGATCCGCGGGACCCGGACCTGCCGCCGATGAGCGAGGGCCAGCGGACCGGGATCGTCGGCGAGTGCTTCCGGACCCGGCGCCATCTGCTGCGCCAGCTCTTCCAGTCGCTGCCCGCCGTGATCCTGGTCCTCGGCCAGAGCACCGCCAACGCGTTCACCGGCGAACTCGGAGACCGGCTGGAACCCGAACCGGAGCCCCTGACACCCATGGCGGAGCTGATGGCGACCGAGATCCGGCTCCGCTACGGCACCCTGGACGACGGCCGGGAGATCGACGCCCGGGTGCTGTTCGCCCCGCACCCCACCGGCAACCCCGACGACTACGCGACGGCCCGACCGCTGCTCGTCTCCCAGCTGCTGCACGAGGCCCGCTCCGGACGGCTCGCCCACGACGAACGCATCGGGCATCTGACCCGCCCCCAGGGGTCGTGCGCGTTCTGTCCGCTGCTGGAGATCGGCCCCTGCCCGTACGCCGATGTCCTCACCCCGCTCCCCGGCGGCGGCCCGGCCCTGCTCGCGGGCGCGCCGGAGTCCGCGATCGCGGAGAAACGCACCCAGCTGCGGCTGCTCGACGGCATCACCGAACGGGCCGCGCCCGTCGCCGAGGTCTGGGCGCACACCGACGACCGGGAGGAGTAGCGACGGACGACGCCGACCGCGGGCCGCGCCACCGGCCCGACCAGCTCCGAAAGCGAGACCACGATGTCCGGCAGAGCCGACCCCGGGGGCACACTCCACCGGCGGTACCGGATCGCCGTCTATGTCGACGACGACCCGGAGGCCGAGCGCGTCGAGGCGATCGCCGGGGACCGCTCGCACCGCTACCAGGGCGTCGTCCTCGCCGAGACCACCGGGGAGCGGATCGTCCGGCTCCGGGATGCGGGGTTCCTCGTCGACGTCCGGGCCGATCTGACGGCCGCCGAGGAGACGGTACGCGAGGACGGCACCGCGCGGGCGGCGCCGCCCGGCAGTGACGGGCCGCAGAGCATGCTGCCGCCCCGGGGCTCGGGCGCCTTCGCGACCACCGACCGCCCCGCCCCCGACCGGGAACTCCTCGCGGACCTCACCGGACGCGCCGAGCGGGCATGGGGCCCGGACGCGGCCGGCCGGGCGGCGACGGCGCCGCTCACCGTCCCCTCGGGCGAACCGGACCACAACACCTATCTGGTCCGGCTCCGGGGCCCGCTGGACCGGACCCGGCGGACCGTGCTCACCGGGATCGGCGCCCGGATCGTCCAGTTCCAGCCGCCCGGGACCTACCGGCTCCGGCTCACCCCCGGACAGCGCGACCTGATCGCCGCCCTGCCGTGGGTGGTCGCGGTCCGCCCCTGGGAACTCGCCGACACGGTGACCCCCACCCTGGACTCCGTACTCGACCGGGACGAGGACGAGGAGCGCGCCCCCGGGCCCCGGCTGCTCGCGGACGACGGGGCCGCCGCCCCGGAGCCGTACGCCGACACCTTCGACGTCCTCGTCCACGACCCCCGCGACCTCGCGACGCTCCGGCCGGTGCTGGAGGCGACGCCCGGGGTGGAGGTGCTGGCCGCGGTCGATGTGATGCTGCGGTTCCGTACCGATCTCGGCGGCGACCGGCTGCGCGATCTGCTCGCGGTGGTCGCCGCCCGGTACGAGACCCGGCAGATCACCCCGTACCGGCCACCGCTGCTCTACGCCGACCACGCCCGGCGGCTGGTCGGCGTGGACCGGGTCGGGCCCCGGGCCGACGGCGGCGCGGCGGCGGGCCCGGCGCCCTGGACCGGGGCGGGCGAGACCGTCGGAGTCTTCGACAGCGGTATCGACGACACCCATCCCGATCTCACCGGCCGGATCGCCGTCAGTGAGTCCCTGGTCGGCGGCAAGGCGTTCGACGACTGCGGCCACGGCACCCATGTGGCGGGCATCGTCGCCGGTACGGGGACGGCCAGCGGCGGTCTGATCACCGGCGTCGCCCCCGGCGCCGAACTCGCCGTCTTCCGCGTCTTCGACGACGACAACCGGCTCAGGGCCGGACCCAGCCTGGGGCCGATGCTCGGCCGGGCCGTCGACGCGGGGGCCAGGATCCTCAACCTCAGCTGGGGCAATCCCCTCTCGGGCAGCTACGACCAGTACAGCCTCGCGGTGGACCAATTCGTCGCCGACCACCCCGACGTGCTGGTGATCATCGCGGCGGGCAACAGCGGTACGGCCCCCAAGGGCACCCATGAGTTCAATACCTGCGGCACCCCCGCCACCGCCAAGAACGCGCTCACCGTCGGCGCCTGCGACACCGACCGCGACAACGACGGCCTGGCCGACCTGACCTGGGGCCGCTTCCGCCAGCCGCAGTTCCCGCTGCCCCCGGCGGGCGGCGAACACGTCTGCGGCGACCCCGATCTGCCCGCCGCGATCAGCAGCCGGGGCCCCAGCGACTACGGCAGTGTCGTACCGCATCTGCTCGCCCCCGGGACCTTCGTCCTCGCGGCCCGCAGCAGCAGCGACCGGATCGACCCCCGGCTGCCCTGGCGCGACTGCCCCGACCACCAGGGGCGCTATGTGTACATCGGCGGGACCAGCATGGCCGCGCCCGTGGTCGCGGGCGCCGCCGCCGTACTCCGGCAGTATCTGCGCGAGGTCCGCTCGCTCACCTCGCCGTCCGCCGCGCTGATGAAGGCCCTGCTGGTGGCCGCGACCCGCCGGCTGCCGTCGCTGCGGACCCCGAACACACCGCAGGACCTCGGCTACCCCGACTTCGACCAGGGCTTCGGACGGCTGGTGCTGACCACCGTACTGCCCACCCCCGACGCCCCGGCCGACCGGCGGCTGATCTGGGCCGACCTGCCCGACACCGACCCCGGCGCCCTGGAAGCCTTCGCCGACCCGGACGGCGACCGGCGCGGCAGCCGTACCTACCGGCTGACCGTGCCGGACGGCCCGCACACCGACGAACTGCGGATCGTCCTGGCCTGGACCGACCGGCCCGGCAGCGCCGTACAGAACAATCTGGACCTGGCGGTGACCACCCCCGACGGCACCGTCCACGTCGGCAACGAACAGCACACCTACAACAAGGTCCCCGGCTTCGACCGCAGCGCCGTCGCCGCCCTCACCGGGCTGCCCCTCGACCGCGCCAACACCGTCGAGACCGTCCGGATCGGCGCCCCGGCGCCCGGCGCCTACTCGATCAGGGTCTTCGCGCAGAACACGCCCTTCCCCCCGCAGGGATACGCGCTCTGCGCCGCCGGGCCGATCCGGGAAGAGGAGTTGACGACGCCATGAGGACCGCCGTGAGGACCGCCGCGATCGGCGGCAACGCGCTGCACGCCCCGCCCCATACCCGGACGGCGCTCACCTCCGCCTATGTCCAGGGCGCCGACGTCCTGGTCTTCGACATCGCCCTGACCGCCGACGGACGGGTCGTCCCCGGCTCCGCGCACGGGCTGACCCGACAGGCCGGATCGGCCGCCGCCGTCGGCGAACTCACCCTCACCCGGCTCCGCGCGCTCGACCTCGGTACCGCCTTCCGGCCGCGCGGCTCCCCCGACTTCCGCTACCGGCCCCCGGGGCACGCGCCCGTCCGCGCCGAAGCCCTCGACGACCTCGTCGACGCCCTCCCCGACGACCTCGTCTACGTCGTACGGGTCGGCGGCGAGGGAGCTGACCCGGTGGACGCCGTGGTGCGGCTCTTCGCCCGGCGCGCCGCGGCCGCCCGGCTGGTGGTCGCCGCGCCCGGCCCCGGTCCGCTGCGCCGGGCCCGCGAACTGGCCCCCGAGGTGGGGACCGGCCTGACCGGGCCGCCCGCCGCCGACGGGTCCGGCTCCTCCCCCGGCCCCGCCGCACTCGACACGGCCATCCGCGACGGCGGTCTCGATCTCGTACTCGCCGCCGTCGGCGATCTGGTCGGCCCCGACGGCCGCCCCACCGAACTCGGCCGGAGACTCGACGGGGCCACCCGCTCGGGCAGCGTCCGGCGCGGCGCCCTCGTCCTGCCCGAGCCGGGCCGGGGCCGCGACGGCTACGCGCTCGCCGCCGCGCAGCCGTACACCTGGGCCGTCGGCACCGAGTCCACCTTCGACAGCGCCGAGGTCCTGCGGCCCGGCACCCCGGTGGTCGAGGAGTCCTTCGCCGGGACCCGGACCGACACCCGCCGCTTCGCCTTCGGCTACGCCAAGGCCAACCGGCACTGCCATGTCTTCCAGGACGACGGGGTCCATGTCCGGATCACCCCCTACCCGGGCGATCCGCAGCCGCCCCGGCCCGCCGACCCAATCGAACGCCGCCTGGCCGAACTGGAGGAACGCAGCTGGTACGCGCTGGGCGACTGGCCCTTCTACAGCGGCGGCGGCTTCGGGGTGACCCGGGGGCTGCGCGGGGACTTCGCCGCCGAGGTGCGGATCGAGTCGGCCGTCGCGGCCCAGGCCACGATGTGCGAGATGGCGGTGGTCAACGCCGACCCCGGCACTCACCACCCGCCGTTCCGGGCGGACGGCTCACCGTTCTTCCCCGGCTCGGCCCGCGACAAGGACGCCTTCTACGATCCGCACGGGGCGCCGCCGTTCGTCGGCGCCGAACACGACGAGAACGACGGCTACCGGATCAACTGGAATCTGGGCACGCTCTACGACACCAATCAGTACGGGCCGCCCGTCGGCGACGGACGGGTGCTCGCGGCCCGGCTGCGGCTGGAGCGGCGGGGCCCCTACTTCGCCGCGTACACCCGCAATGACATCGACGCCCACGACTGGGTGTGCGTGGGGGCGGTCCGGAACGACTCGATGAACCCGACCGTGTATCTGCGGTGCGTCGGGAAGCGGTGGCGGCAGGAGGACGCCGACGATCCGACACGCTTCGTGCCGATCCCGGCGAACGAGTTCGTCTTCCGCGATCTGCGGATCGTCCGGATCTTCTGAGCCGTACCACCGATGAGCCGTCCCACCGATGAGCCGTGGCCGCCGATGATTCGTACCCGCCGGAGGAGTCCCACCACCGTCACCACCATCCACGGGAGTAGCAGATGCCCCAGTTGTTGCGGGTCCAGAACTTCAATGTCTCCAGCGACGGTGTCGCCGCCGGCACGGACCAGAGCCTCGAACATCCCTTCGGCACCGTACTCGACCCCGGGCGGCTGTTCTCCTGGGCGGGCGCGACGGCGAGCTGGCCGATGCGGACGCAGCCCGGGGGCAGCCGGGGCCTGGACGACTACCTCACCCGTGACTATCCGCGGAACATCGGCGCGGAGATCATGGGGCGGAACAAGTTCGGCCCCCAGCGGGGTCCCTGGGAGGACCACGAATGGCAGGGCTGGTGGGGCGACGAGCCGCCGTTCCACACCCCGGTCTTCGTCCTCACCCACCACGAGCGGCCGTCGCTCACCCTCTCCGACACCACGTTCCACTTCGTCTCCGGGGACCCCGCGGCCGTTCTGGAACAGGCGCGGCAAGCGGCGGACGGCAAGGACGTCCGGCTCGGCGGCGGGGTGACCACCATCCGCGAGTTCCTCGAAGCGGATCTGGTCGACACGCTCCATGTGGCCGTCTCACCGGTCGCCGCCGGGTCGGGGCTGCGGCTCTGGGACTCCCCCGACGAGCTGCTGGACCGGTTCCACCGGGATGTCGTGCCCAGCCCGAGCGGGGTGACGCACTACCTCTTCTGGCGCAGGTGACCGCGGTGGGCGCGGGCCGGACCGGCTGATCGGACCGTACGGACCGGACTGACCGGCCCGGCCTCGCCGGTCCGCCCGGCGGCCGGGGTCACTGCCCGACCCGGCCGTCGACGCACTCGCGCAGCAGGTCGGCGTGTCCGCAGTGCCGGGCGTACTCGTCGATCCGGTGGACCATCAGCTCGCGGACGGCGACCCGGTCCCGGCCGACGCGCTCGCCGAGGTCGTCGAAACGGTCGAGCGCGGCGTCGGTGGCGGCCTGTTCGCGTTCGAGATCGGCGAAGGCGGCGTCGACCGCCGCCCGGTCCCCGGTCGCCTCGTCGAAGTCGGCGTCGCGACGGCCGTACAGCTTGGGCAGGGGCTCGTCGTCGGTGACCCAGTTGCGCCAGTCGCGCTCCACCTCGGCGAGATGGCGGACCAGCCCGAGCAGCGACATGGTCGACGGCGGTACGGAGCGGCGGGCCAGCTGCTCCGGGTCGAGCCCTTCGCACTTCATCCTGAGAGTCAGCCGGTAGTTGACGAGAAAGTCCAGCAGCGTGGCGCGCTCGCCGTCCGGGGTGCTCCCCTCATTGTTACGGGGATCCTTGTCCGGGTCCGCCCACATATCGGGGTAGACGGTGGCCCGGGTCCATCGTGCGGGTGCGTCGCTCATAGGCGTCATGGTCGCCCCTGGCCGGTGCCGTCGCCATCGGTTTTCCGGACCGTGCCGGACCATCGCCGACCTGGTCGCTTACCAAGGGGTCAGTGACGCACTTTCAAGTCCGTACTTGTCCGGTCCCGGCGCCGGGCCGGAGAGTGGAGGCGGCGGGAACGAGACCGCCGGGAACCGAGCGGACGGGAGTGAGCGGGCATGGCCGGCGAAGCGGTGAGTGTGATCGGACTCGGGGCGATGGGCGGGGCCCTGGCGGCGGCCCTCCTCGACACGGGGCGGGAGGTGACGGTCTGGAACCGTACGCCGTCCCGGGCCGATGCCCTGGTGGAGCGGGGCGCGGTGCTCGCGCCGTCGCCCGAGGCGGCGGTCCGCGCCGGGCGGCTGGTCCTGGTCTGTCTGCTGGACTACGACTCGGTGCACGAGGTGCTGGATCCGGCGGCCGGCGCCCTGCGCGGACGCGCCCTGGTCAATCTGACCAACGGGACGCCGGGCCAGGCGGCCGAGTTCGCCGCCTGGGCGGCCGGGCACGGGGCGGACTATCTCGACGGCGGGATCATGGCGATCCCGTCGACGGTGGCCACCGAGGAGGCGTTCCTCTTCTACAGCGGCGACGAGAACGTACTCACCGGGCACCGCGCGGCGCTGGAGGTACTGGGCACTCCGCACTACCTGGGAGCCGACCCGGGTCTCGCCGCGAGCTACGACCTGGCCCTACTGACCGCCATGGACATGATGTTCGACGGCTTCCACCACGCGGTGGCCCTGGCGCTGGCGCGTGAGGGCGGCAGCGCCGCCGGGCTGACCGGACATCTGGTGTCCTGGCTGACGAACATGACCAGGGTGATGCCCGCCTTCGCGGCCGAGATCGACGCGCACCGCGCCGACGGGACAGCCCCCGTGCTGACCCAGACACTCGACCTCCAGCGGGCGGCGACCATGAACAAGATCGTCACCGCCCGGGAGGCCGGGGTCTCCACCGAACTGCTGGAGCGGACCGCCGCGGAACTGGACGCCATGGCGGCGGCCGGGCACCGGGACTGGAACTCCCCGCTCGCGATCCGGCGGATCAGGTCGGAGCCGTCGGCCTGAACCCGGGCCGGTCGGGGCCCGTGCCCGGGCCGGCGGACTCCGGGCGAGGTCAGGCCGGGGTCTGGGAGTCCGCCAGCAGCCGGAGCGCCAGTTCCTTGCGCCGGTCGTCGGCCTCGGCGGCGTTCCCGGCGTCGAACGGCGGCCTGGGGTCGTACTCCAGGGCGAGCTGGATCGCCTCGGCCGTGGTCCGCCCGGCGATCAGCGACGCCAGGTAGAGGGACATGTCGAGCCCGGCGGAGACCCCGGCGGCGGTGATGATCCGGCCCGAGCGGACATACCGTTCGGGCCGGTACGTCACATCGAACGTGGCCTCCAGATACGGCGCGGAGGCCCAATAGGTCGTCGCCTCGCGCCCGTCGAGGAGTCCGGCCGCCGCGAGGACCAGGCTCCCCGTGCAGACCGAGGTCGTGAAGCGGGTGGTCCGGTGGATCCGCCGGATCCAGTCGAGGAGTTGACGGTCGTTGATGGCCGCGACGGTGCCCCGGTTGCCCGCGCCCGGCACCACCAGGACGTCCAGCCGGTCCACCTCGGCGAGCGACAGTTCGGCCATCACCCGGACGTCCCCGGTGTCGGTACGGACCGGGCCCCGGCGGGCGGCGACCATGGTGACCTCGGCGCCCGGGAGCCGGGACAGCACCTCGGCGGGCCCGGTCGGGTCCAGCAGGCTGTAGCCGTCGTAGAGCACGATGCCGATCCGGGGTCCGCTGCCGCCCGGCTCCCACCGCCCGGGCGCGGTAGCGGCCCGGGCCGGGGCGGCGCCCGCGGCCCCGGCCGCGACCAGGGCCCCGGCGGCCGCGGTGGTACGCATCAGGGACCGCCGGGAGGCCGTCGGCCGTGATTCTGGTGTGTTGGTCATACCACCGGAGTCTGCTGTCCCGCCGCCGCCCTCGGTACGGGCGTGTCCGGCATCCTGCGGATCGTGTCCCCGCTCATGCCGTAGTGGCCGATGAACGCCTCCCGCAAGGTCTGCGCCGACCGGAATCCGCAGCGGCGGGCGACGGCGGCGAGGGAGAGCCGGGAGGTTCGTACCAGATGTGCCGCGGCCTCGGTCCGCGCGGCGCGTACGGCCCTGGCCGGGGTCGTGCCCGTATGCGCCCGGAACAGCCGGGTCAGCTGGCGGGTGCTCACCCCGGCCCGGGCCGCGAGCGCCCGGGGGCCGAGGTCCGCCGTCAGATGCCCGGCCGCGTAGGCCATCAGCTCGGCGACGGCCCGGCTCCCGGACGGCGGGGCCGACAGGAAGACACTGAGCTGCGCCTGGTCGGCGGGCCGGTGCAGATAGGTGACCAGCTCCCGGGCGACCGAGCGGGCCAGCGACGCGCCGTGGTCGTCCTCGATCAGGGAGAGCGTGAGGTCCAGGGCGCTGGTGACGCCCGCCGACGTGTAGACGTTCCCGTCCCGGATGTACAGCGGCGCCGTGTCGACGGCGACCCGGGGGTACCGGGCCGCGAGCCCTTCGCCGTACCCCCAGTGGGTGGTCGCCCGGCGGCCGTCGAGCAGTCCGGCCGCGGCGAGTACCGCCGTCCCGGTGCAGACGGCGGCGACCCGGCGGCTGCGTTCGGCGAGCCGGGCCACCTGGGCGACCAGCCGGGGATCGGCCGATGCGGCCTCGGAGCCCGCCCCGCCGACCACCATCAGGGTGTCCAGCCGCCCCGTCACCCCTTCCAGCCGCCGGGCCGCGCCGAGCACGATCCCGGCGGAGCTGCGGACGGCCCGGCGCCCCAGGGTGCCGAGTTCGACGGCGTACGGCGGGTCGGCCCCGTACCGGTTGGCGATGTCCAGCGCCCCTGTGGGGCAGGCGATGTCGAGGATCTGGGCGTCGTCGTAGGCGACGACGAGCACGCGCCGGGTCTGCTCCATCCGGTGATGCCATCACGGGCCGGGCCCGGCGCGCGCCCCGGCCCCGACCCCGGGCTCACCGGTCTGGATGTCGATGTCCTATCCTCGGCGGAACAGTGGCCCTTCTGGGGCTAGAGGGCATTTTGGGGGTTGTGACGTGGTTGCCGGTCGTGTGGTGAGGTTCGACAGCTCACGGGGTTACGGGTTCATCGCTCCGGACGACGAGGGGGAGGACGTCTTCCTCCACGTCAACGATCTGCGGTTCCCCGAGCAGTATCTGCGGTCCGGACTGGAGGTGGAGTTCGAGATCGAGGAGGGCGACCGGGGTCTGAAGGCGGCCGGGGTACGGCTCGCCGACGGGGCGGCGCCCCGGGCTGCCGTTCCGGGTACGGGTACGTCGCCGGTACGGCCGGCCGACGGTGACGACGCTCTCTGCGACGTCCTGCGGAACGCCGAGTTCCGCCAGGAGGTCACGGAGGTACTGCTGGGTGCCGCGCCGACGCTCACGGGTGAGCAGATCCTCCAGGTACGTGAGGGACTGCTGCGGTTCAGCCGGAAGCACGGGTGGGTCGAGGGCTGAGAGTCCGGTACGCGGCAGGGGCCCGGGGCGCGCGACGCGTTCCGGGCCCTTCGCCGTCCGGGACCGCAGGAGGACGCGCGGCGACGGCCGGTACCGCCGTCCGGCCGGCACCGTCCAGGACCGGTCCGCCGTCTCTCCCCGGAGGTCGAACGGTTCCGGTTCGGCGCGTTCGTCGCGGGTGACGCGGAGGTGATCCCGGGCCGGGCGTACGGCGCCGGGCCCCGGGGCGCACGGGGCGCGGTCACCGGCGGGCGACCGCGCCGTCACGGGGAGGACCGGGGCGGACCGGGGTGTTCCGCGCCGGACGGAGACGTCCGGTTCCCGGTCCGGGCGGATCACTCGGCGGGGCTGGTGGCTCCCGACCAGGCGAAGACCCGGAGGGAGACGCCCCCGTGGTCCTCCCACTCGGCGGTCGCGGTGAAGTGTTCGTACCGGTTGCCGAGGAGGAACTTCACCTTCTCGCCGGGGTCGGGTACATGGCGGATGCGCTGCTCCTCGGCGAGATAGGGCGAGGTGCAGCCTCGGAGGACCACATTCGGCCGGGCAACGGTCATGCGGGAGACTCCTCTCGACGTCCGCTGCCGTCGGTCGCCGGTGCGGCGGCGATCACACAGCGTCCTGGTCTGATGAAGACCGGCGGATCCGCGCGGATCCCGTCCGCTCCCGACGGGACCAGTGGTGTCCGACCGGTCTGCACCGTCAACGTAGATCGGCGGCGCCCGGCGGGAAACCCCTAGGCGGCCCCTACACGAGCCGGACTCCAGCCGGTCTCCAGCCCGCCACCAGCGGCCCGCGACCGGGGCACGACCAGGCGGCCCGGGATCGCGGGAGCGCACCGGCGTCCGGCCCCGTCGCCTCCGGTGGCGCGGCACCCTCGCGTCGAGGTCGCCCCGGGGCGGGATGCGGCGGGCGGGGCGGGGCCGCCGAAAGGGGGTATCGGACAGCGCGGAGTTCCGGCGCGCGGCGGCAATCCATCAATCTTTGCCGCCTTCGCAGCCTTCGCGGTCTCCGCAGGTGAAGCCCGGAATTTCCGGATGTCCCGGACAGCGTCCCGGGACGGATCGCCGTCCTGTCCACCGTTCCGTCCGGTCAATCTCCACTTTCGGGCGTGACCGAAACCCTTCTGGTGGCCGTTCGGAATGTCCACAAGGATGTTCGAGGTGGGGAGCCAGCGTGAGATGTCACCGCGCGAGGCGCGGGACGCCGCCGATTTCGCCGCCCTGTTACGGGGCCTGAAGGAACGGTCGGGCCTGACGTACCGGGGCCTGGAGGAAGCCGCCGCCCGGCAGGGCGAGGTACTGCCGCGCAGTACGTGCGCCGCCGTACTCAACGGACGCGGTCTGCCGCGCGCCGAACTGCTCACCGTCTTCGTCCGGGTCTGCGGCGAGGGCGACCGGGTCGAGGAGTGGCTGGCGGCCCGGTCCGGACTCGCGGGACGGCGCGCCGGACGGGCCGCCCGGGGACAGGCCGGGACGGGTCCCGGAGCCGGGGCCGGTACGCCGACCGCCGGTCCCGGCCCGGCCGGGGAAGACGGGACCCGTGGGACCGGTGGTGAGAGCGGGGGCGGCGGGCCGGGACCGGGCCGGAGACGGTTCTCCGTGCTGGCCGGACTGCCCGTGGCGGCGCTGCTCGCCGGGCTGTCGTTCTGGCTGGTGGAGGCGCCGGAGCGGCCCGAGTCCCGGTCGGACGACGGTCCGGTGGCCGCCGTCACGGCCCCGCCGGACGGCTATGTCCGGCTCCGGCCCCTCTCGGCGCCGGAGTTCTGTCTCACGGACGGCCGGGTCGCCGACCGGCGTCACACCCCGTTGGTGGCCGTCCAGCGGCCCTGTGACGAGGTGGCCCCGCAGTCGACGACGCTGGAGCCGACGGGCGGTGACTCGTACCGCGTCCTGTGGCACCACCCCGATGACGGCACCGGCTGTCTGAAGGCCCTCGGAGAAGGCGGCGGCAAAGGGCTGCTGGAGCCGTGGGACGACTGCGCGCGGGCCAGCCTGTTCCGGATCGAGCCGTCCGGGCGGCCCGGCGACGGCCGGTTCGTGCTGCGGGTCCCGGGCCGGGGCTGTGCGGGGATCAGGGAAGGGTCCGGCAACTCGGGTACGGAGGCCGTGATGAGCCGCTGCACCGGGTCGGACGGTCAGGTCTTCGTCATCGAACGCGTCTGACCGGCCGGGCCGGTCGGCGGTCGCCCCGCCCAGGCCACCGTTACGGCCGTCACCCGTCGGCCGGGGCGAGCCCGCGTCCGACCGCCAGGGAGAGCCTGACCAGACCGTCGCCGCCCGGCCGGACCGCCGCGTTCAGCGCCACCGCCCCCACCGACACCTGCCACGCCCCGGGCCCCGGGTCCGGGTCCGGCGGGGTGTCGTCGCCGGGGGCCCGGTGGGCGACGGCGGTCCGGACCATCGCGGCCAGACCGATGGCCTCGGCGTCCTCGGGCCGGGCACCGCCCGCGGCGGCCAGCTCCCGGGCCGTGAGCCGTACGCCGTCGTCGAGCAGCGGTCCGAGCGTCAGCAGCCGGTCGTGGATCAGGGTCTCCCGGACCGTGCGGCGGGTCCGTGGCGACGCCCACGCGGAGGCGCCGGGGCCGCCCGCGGTCGCCCCGGGTGTCCCCCGGAGCAGCCGCCACAGCGGGTCGAGCCGGCGATAGGTGGTCCAGGACACGGCCTGCTCGCCGAGCCGCGGCCCGACCAGCGGGATCAGAAAGCCCGCCGCCATGACCAGGGCGCCGACGGCCGCGATCGGCGGGGCGACGACCGTACTCAGCCGGGACCAGTCCGTACCGCTCCAGGCGGCGACGACGGCGGTCAGTTTGGCCGCGCCGAAGGCCCAGTTGAGGACGAAGCCTCCGGCGAGGACGATCAGCCCGGCCCGCAGCCAGTCGCCGACCAGCCGGGCCCAGCGCAGACAGAGCACCGTGGTGACGGTGGCGGAGACCAGATGCGCGCCGAGATAGACCACGATCATCTCGCGGACGTACGGCGTGCCCGCGTAGTACGTGTCCAGATCGCGCAGCCGCTCCACCGGGGCGTCGCCGAGCAGGAAGAGTACGGGCACGGCGGCGGTGGCCACCGCGTATCCGGCGATCCACTGCCGGATCCGGCGCCGGACCCGCTCCGGCGGCCCGCCGCGCCAGTTGACGATCAGTACGAGGCAGGAGCAGTCGAAGACACCCATGATCGTGTAGACCAGCGGCGCCGACACATTGGGGATCCCGGTCAGTTCGTTGACGGCGGAGATCGTCGGCGGGGCGGCGAAGAAGAAGCAGAGGGCGGCCGTGGCGATCAGCGCGCAGACGGACCGGATCAGGGGATTGTCCCGGCCCCGGACGAGGGCGGGGAGTTTGGCGGCGAGGACGACGGCGAGGAGGGCCGCGGGAACGTAGTAGTCGCTGCTGCGCACGGGCCGGTCAGTCCCGCCCGGCCGGGCCGGGGCGCCCCGCGGTGTCCGGCGGATCGCCGTCCCCGCCGGTCCCGTCCGGACCGGCGGGGTCCGGATCGGCGGGCCGGGTTAATCCGGTTAAGCGGACGGTCGCGGGCCGGGGGAAGGGACCGGGCCGGGCGGGGGTGTGGGAGAGCGTCTCCTGGATGCGACGCTCCAGCGGGCTGCGCGGTCCGCAGCCGTACCGCTCCAGCCAGGGGCGGAGGCGGGTGGCGAGGCCGACGCCGAACTGTTCGGCCTCGGCCTCCTCGGTGGCGACGAACCCGGTCCGCAGGGCCAGTCGCTGGACGACGGCCGTCAGATCGGTGTCGTCGCCGACGACCCGGGCCGCCGTACCGGCACCGTCGGGGTGGGTGGAGCAGTGTCCCGCCATCATGTGCCATGCCTCGTGGCCGAAGATGACCAGCTGGTGGAGGAGGCTGGTGCGTTCCTCGACGCAGATGATGTCCCGGTCGGCGGTATCGAGGTAGAGCCCGCTGGCGGTGCCCGGCGGGAAGGGCACCAGCCGGTGGATCACGGGCCGTTCGCGCAGGGCGCCGAGCCGGTCGCAGAGCACGGTGAAGACGGCGTCGGGATCGGGACCCGGCCACTCCCGCTCCACCGCGCGCGCCAGCTCGCCCCGGAGTCTGCGCATCTCGCGCCTGGTGCCCACGTGCCGCTCCCGGATTCTCGTCTCCGCACGGGCCGGTGGTCCGGCCGGCCGGCGGACGCCTCCGCTCCGGCTGCCGGACGGCGGCCGTCACGGTTCACTCTAGGGACGCCCGGGGGTGCTACGCCACAGAGCGCGGAAAGTGGCCCGAACCGTCCCCGCCCCGGCGCGCGTTCGGGTGCTACCGCGCGGGGTACCCCCCGATGGCCTCCCATTCTTTGGCGGTCAGCGGCGGCGCGGTCAGCGGCGGGCGGCCCGGTCCGCGCAGCGCGGCGACGACGATGTCCGGATGCAGCCACCGGGCGGCGCCCGAGGAGAGGGTGACGACGTCGAAGAACGCCTGGGTGACGCTCATCCGGCCGGTCGCGGCCTCGGTGATCCGGTCGACGTACCCGGCGACCAGTGGCGAGGAGGGGCGGGGCCGGGGGCCGCCGGTGGACTCCGCCACGGCCCCGGGGTAGAGCACGTCCTGGGACGTGGCCATCTCCCAGGCGACGCCCACGGGTCCGGCGACGGCGCGCTGGATCCGGCGGGCCAGGCCCGGGGCGTCGGCCCGGCCCGCGCGGGCGAGTTCGGCCGCCATGGCGGCCACGCCCTGGGCGGCGACGCTCATGCCCTGCCCGTAGAGGGGGTTGTAGGTGGCGACGCCGTCGCCGAGGACGACGAACCGCTCGGGCCAGTGCGGCGCGCGTTCGAAGTAGCGGCGGCCGTTGACCGTGCTGCGGCTGACGGCGATCTCACCGGGGAGCGGTTCGGTACGGGAGAGGAGTTCCCCGACGACGGGGTGGCGGACTCCCCTGGCGAAGGTCTCGAAGAGGTCCGGATCGCCGGTGGGCCGGCCGCCGCGGGTGCCGGAGAGGGTGACCAGCCAGCGGCGGTCCTCCACGGGCACGATGGTCGCGGTCTGGCCGGGTACGGGGGTCCGGGGCGCGGACTGCACATTGACGACGGGGAAGTTCTCGGTTCCGGCGGGGGCCCGGTAGAAGCGGCTGGCGTAGCCGAGTCCGGAGTCGACCTTCCGTTCCTCGACGCCGGTGACACCGATTCCGGCGAGCCGTTCGCGGGTCGGGGAGCCCGCGCCCGAGGCGTCGACGACGAGATCGGCTTCGAGGGCGCGTTCGGTCCCGTCGGAGGTGCGGACCCGGACGCCGGTGACACCGTCGCGGGTACCGGTGAGGGCGATCAGCTCGTGCCGGTCGAGCAGGTGTACGGCCCGGTGGCGGAGCACCCGGGCCCGGACGACCCAGTCCAGCAGGTCGCGGGTGCAGGCGATCAGATACTGCATCTCGACCGGCCAGCGTCTGAGCCAGCCCTGGGCGGTGTAGGAGACCAGTCCGGTGGGGAGCGGGATCCGGCGCGCCCCGGCGGCCAGCCAGCCTTCGGTGACGCCCGGTATCAGGTCCTCGATCACCCGGGCGCCGCCGGAGTAGAGGACGTGGACGTGCCGGGCCTGTGGGAGTTCCCGGCGCGGCCGTGGGCCGTCGGGGAGTTCACCCCGCTCGACCACGGTCACCTCGTCGATATGGCGGACCAGGGCCGCGGCGGCGAGCATTCCGGTCAGCCCGCCGCCGATGACGACGGCGCGGGTGGGTCCGGCCGGGGGGCCGGAGCGCGCCGACGGTGCGGAGGGGCCGGGCGAGGACGGTGATGTCATGACGCGGATCGGCTTTCTGGGTGGGCCGGGGGCTCCGGCGCGACGGCGGTGGCATGGGTGTCGGTGGCGCGGTTCCGCGGGCGGGGGGCCGTTGTCGCGGCGGTGACCGCGGCCGAGCCGAGGGCCTTGGAGAGCAGCAGCAGGCGTCGGCGGCCCGGTCCGAGGAATTCGGCCAGGGCATCGGCCCCCGCGCCGTCGGCGGGTCCGTCCACCCGGGTGCGTTCGGCGTCCTCCCGGTCCGGTGCCGGGCCGGTGACCGCGTACCGGATCATCGCGGCGACGGCGACGGCGTCGGCGGCGTCGGTCCCGGGCGCCGGCGCGGCGGAGCCTCGGGCGGCGAGCCCGGCCAGGGTCCGGCGCCGGACGGTGTCGTCGAGCCGGGGATGGAGTCTGAGCAGCGCGTCGTGGATACCGGTCTCCCGTACGGTCAGCCGCATATCGGCGTCTGACCACCAGGGGACGGCGGAGTGGAAGGCGGTGTCGGCCGCGCCGCGGGTGTCCTTCAGCAGCCGCCAGAGCCTGCCGAGCCGGAGGTACGCGGCCCAGCCGCCGATGAAGGCGCCGAGCCGGGGGCCGACGAGGGGCAGCAGGAAGCCCCAGGTGACGACGAATCCGCCGACGGCGACGATCGGGGGCGCGACGGTGGTGCTGAGGTGGTCCCAGTCCCGGCCGGTCCAGCGGGCCACGACGGCGGAGAGTTTGGTGAGCGCGAAGACGAGGTTGAGGCCGAACCCGGCGATCAGGACGAGGAGTCCGGCCCGCAGCCAGCCCGCGACGGCCCGCGCCCAGCGCAGGCACATCCAGGTCGTGACGGTGGCGGAGAGCAGATGCGCCACGAGATAGACGACGATCATCTCGCGGATGTACGGGGTGGTGGCGTAGTACGTGTCCAGATCGCGGAGCCGCTCCACCGGCGCGTCGCCGAGGGCGAAGAGGACGGGGATCGCGGCGATCGCGAGGGTGTAGAGCGCGAGCCAGCGGCGGGAGGCGCGCCGGACCCGGTCCTCGGGGCCGCCGCGCCAGTTGACGATCAGCACGAGACAGGCGGCGCTGAACGATCCCATGATCATATAGACCAGGGGGCCGGAGACATTGGGTACGCCGGTGATCCGGTTGACCGAGGTGATGGTGGGCGGGGCGGCGAAGAAGAAGCAGGCCGCCGCCGTGAAGACCAGGAAGCAGACGGAGCGGACCAGGGGGTCGCGCCAGCCGTACCGCAGGGACGGCAGTTTGGCGATGAACGCGATCGTCAGGGTCGCGGCGGGCAGATAGTAGTCGGTGCTCCGCACGGCTCAGCTCCGGCCCGCCGGACCACCGGGGACACCGCCCGGACCGCCGGGTCCGGCCCCCTGCCGGTGCGCGAGGGGCGGTGTCCCGTGTTCTTGCCCTTCGCCCACCTGCGACCACTCCCCTGCCTGCGCGCCGACCGCCCATCGGCCGTGCGTCGCCGGGTGCGCCCCGGCTCCGCCGGTCGCCGTGACCGGCGCCAACTCCCGTGTTCCGTACAGCTGTTCACATGTACCACAGCGGAGCCGACCGTGTGCAGGAGGCTACCCCCGGCGCCCGGCGGACAGCGGGCGCGTACACCGTCCGGGGGTTCTCCCGCGGCGCGCCCTCCGGGCTTATCGTCTACCCCAGGTGGTCATCCGGGCACAGGGTCCGGATCGGTTTGGGGGTTGTTGGCATGGTCGCCGGTCGCGTGGTGCGGTTCGACGGTATGCGGGGTTACGGCTTCATCGCTCCCGATCACGGCGGCGAGGACGTCTTCCTGCATGTGAACGATCTGTTGATCCCCGAGCAGTACGTACGCCCGGGGCTGGCGGTGGAGTTCGAGGTCGAGGAGGGCGACCGGGGGCTCAAGGCGTCGTCGGTACGGCTCGTCGACGGCACGGGCGCCGGTGCCCTCAACGGCGGCGGCGGACGGCCCTCACCGGCCGCCGGGCACGGCGCCGTACCGGCCGTCGTGCCGTCGGCGACCCGGATCTCCGGGGACGGGGACGACTCGCTGTGCGACGTCTTCACCCCGGAGGAGCTGCGGCAGGAACTGACCGAGGTCCTGCTGGCGTCGGCGCCGTCGCTGACCGGGGAGCAGCTGCTCCAGATCCGTCAGGCGCTGCTCCAGTTCGGCAAGAACCACGGCTGGACCGAGGGCTGACCCCCGGGGGCGCTCCCGCGGTCCGTCCGTCCGCCCCGACGGACCGTAGGGGGTACGCGGCACCCCGCGTCCCGCCCCGGGGCCGGGCACGGGCTCACGGGCTCACGGGCTCACGGGCTCACGGGCTCACGGGCTCACGGGAAGAGCATGATCCCGAAGGCGATCACCACCACGACCACCAAGGCGAAGAGCGCGATCCGCCAGATCGTGCTGTGGGGCAGCTTCGGCCCCGGGGGTCCCGCGCCGATACCGCGCGGGCGGTCCTCCGGGAGTTCGGCGTCCGGAGGGCGGTCGCGGGTGTAGAAGTCGTCGTCCGCCATGGCCATCACCTGCTCGCGGGCCTCACCAGGGATTCCCCTTCCCAGCCTACTCTCGCGGCCCGCCCGGGGCCGTCCGGCCGGGTGTCCGGGCGGTCCGGAGGTGATGGGCGGCGTACGAGCGCCACGGACGCCAGCTCCGGGGCGCCGCGCCGGTCGCGCCCGCGTGCCGCAGGGCGGCCGTGAGGACCGGATCGCCCGGGGGCCACACATCGGGGTCGCCGAGGGCCCGCATCCGGATCCGGGCCGCCGTCAGGGGTCCGGTCCCGGGCAGGGCGAGCAGCAGTCGCCCGGTCTCCGCCCGGTCGGTGCCGGGGTCGAGCGGCACGGTCCCGTCGGCGAGTGCGGCGGCGAGGGCCCGCAGGGGTTCGCGGCGGGCGGCCGGGATTCCGTCGAGGGCCGCGTCGGCGAGTGCGGCGGGCTCCGGGAAGAGATGGCTGAGCCCGCCGCTGGGCCGGGTGAGCGGCTCGCCGTACGCCGGGACGAGACCGGCAGCCCCGGACTTCGAGTCCGGGCCGGACCCGTCGGCACCGGCGGCGATCCGGAGCGCCGTCTCCTGGGGGTCGGCGGCGCCGGGGGCGCGCAGTCCGGGCCGGGCGGCGACCAGCGGGGCGAGCACCGGGTCGGCGCCGAGGTGTTCCGCGACGGCGAGCGGATCGGCGTCGAGGTCGAGCAGCCGGCGGATCCGGTGGGTGGCGGTGGTCAGATCGCGCAGACAGCTCAGCCGCAGCCGGCATTCCAGCCAGCCGGTTCCGTCGTTCCGTCCGCCGGTGGCCTCGGCGACCTCGGCGATGCCGGGGCCGCCGGGCAGCCGGAGGGTGCGCCGGTAGATCCGGCGGCCCGCGGGGCCGGTGATCTCCTCGACCCCGGGGAGCGCCCCGGCCTGGAGGAAGTCGAAGACCTGGGCCGAGTCGTAGGGGCCCCGGTGGGCCAGTCGCAGCGGTACGCCCGCGGGCGCGTCGGCGGGCGCGAGCCGTACGGCGTGCGCGGTCCGGCCCGGCCGGGCGGCCCGCAGTTCGGTGGGGGTGGCGGCGTAGATCGCCCGGATGGTGTCGTTGAACTGGCGGACGCTGGCGAATCCGGCGGCGAAGGCGATCTCCGCCGTCCGGAGGGTCGTGGTCTGGAGCAGCACCCGGGCGGCGTGGCCGCGCTGCGCCCGGGCGAGGGCGAGCGGTCCGGCGCCGAGTTCCGCGTTGAGCTGGCGCTGTACCTGGCGGGCGCTGTAGCCGAGCCGGTCGGCGAGTCCGGTGACCCCTTCCCGGTCGACGACGCCGTCCCCGATCAGCCGCATGGCGCGGCCGACGACATCGGCCCGGGCGTTCCACTCGGCGGAGCCGGGGACGGCGTCCGGGCGGCAGCGGCGGCAGGCCCGGTATCCGGCGCTCTGGGCGGCGGCGGCCGTGCGGTGGAAGGTGACGTTCTCCCGTTTGGGGGTGGTCGCGGGGCAGCTGGGACGGCAGTAGATGCCGGTGGTGGAGACGGCGAAGAAGAACATCCCGTCGAAGCGGGCGTCCCGGCTGGCCACGGCCTCGTAGCGGCTGTCGGCGTACCCGGTGCCGCCGGTACGGTGCCCCGTTACGCCGGTTCTGCCGGTTCTGCCGGTCTGGCTGGTCATCACCCCAGTATGGGAACGGAACCGGTCCGGTTCCGGCAGTTTTCGGACATGACGTTCGCCGGTGCGGCGGGCCGGCGGCCCCGGGCGGGGGCGGGGGTGGTGGATCCGGGGGGCGCGGGGCCCGGGGCGGGACCCCGCGGGGGCCCGAGTGGTCGGCCGCCGGGAAATCGGTCCACCGGGGTACGGGGGGACGGGGCGGCCCGGTCACCCGGCCGGATTTCCCGGACCACCAGGGAACCTTCCGGAACCTCTTGATCATTTACCGGGGACCGAATCGCGATCATCATCGATCATGAACGCGCGAAAAGCACCGGAAAGCATTCAACTCGGCGTCGATTCAACCTTGTTGTCTCGCCAGGTGATCGATCCTCGTCACCTTCTTGTCGGAATCGAAGGGATGAGTAAGATCGGCGCGCACAGGGGGTGGAGCGGACTCTCCACCCGCCGGAGCCACCCCCCACCGTTCTCAAGAGGGCTTATACCGATGACGTCGAGACCGTCCTGCCCGTGTGCCCGCCCCCGCCTCCGTCCGGCGGCGGGATCGGCGACGGGTTGATGGCCCAGGACCAGTTCCGTCCCGTCTACCATCCGGCGGGCCACGACGACGAACTGCGTGCCGCGGTCCAGGACTTACGGACGGGCCGCTGGCTGTCGACGCGGAATCTGCTGGACAGTACGCGCGGCTGGGGCCTGTGGACCCAGCGCACCCAGGTACTCGGCGCGGTCGCCGCCGGTTCGGACGCGGTCCGGGCCTGGCTCACGGAGGAACCGGAGTCGGGCGCCGCTCATGTCATGCGGTGCCGGGTGGCCGTGGAACGCGCCCTGCGGGCGCACCGCGACAACCATCCCCGTACCCCCGAGTGGTGGCACGAGGCGTGGGAGGCGTGCCGGAACGCCGCCCGGCGCGGCCCGGACGACCCGGTGCCCTGGGTCTGTCTGCTGGCCCTGGCCCAGCTGGACGAGAAGCAGCGGCTGGAGGAGCACCGCCAGCCGCCGCCCGGACCGATGCTCTTCCCCGGCCCGTGGGGTCTGCTGTCGGAGGCGCACCGGCGCGATCCGTACAACCGCGAGGCGTACCACCGGATGCTCCAGTTCGTGTACGCCCGCAAGTCGGGCGGTCATCTCTCCGAGGCGGTCAACTTCGTGCAGTGGGCGGCTTCGACCGCGCCCGCCGGTTCGGCGCTGCTGATGCTGCCGCTCTTCGTCCGGGTCGAGCGGTACCGCCGGGACCGGGGCCACGAACGGGCCCTGGATCTGCACTGGGTGACGGAGGACGCCCTGCGGGAGGCGGTCCTGGCGCTCGACGGCTGGTTCGACCGGGCCGATCCGTACACGATGTCACTGCTCGATCTCAATCATCTGGCCCACGCCCTGTGGGGCGCGGGCCGTTTCGTCGAGGCGTCCCGGGTCTTCGACGCGCTGGGGCCGTTCTACACCCCGCCGCCCTGGCAGTACCGCTCCCAGAACCCCGGCGATCCGGGCCTGGCCGAGGAGATCTTCCTCCGGGCCCGCAGCCGGTGTCTCACCGCCGCGCGCGACGCGGGTTACTGAGCGCGCCACCGCGCCCGGCGGCAGTCCACAGGTTCCGTCCTCACGGAGGCCCTTTATGTCACTCGCGCCACCCCGACGCGCCCGCAAGGGCGCCGGAAAACCCGTCGACGAGGAGCAACGGCTGCGGGAACTCGGCTATCAGCCGGTGCTCGCCCGCCGGATGGGGAGCTTCGGCAACTTCGCCATCAGCTTCTCCGTCATCTCCATCCTCTCCGGCGGAATGACGCTCTACGGCTTCGGCATGAACACCGGCGGACCGGCGGTGATGCTGTGGGGCTGGCTGGGCGTGGGGCTGATGGTGCTCTGCGTCGGCATGGCCCTGGCCGAGGTCACCAGCGCCTATCCCACCTCCGGCGCCCTCTACTACATGGCCGACCGGCTCGGCGGCCGGAAGTGGGGCTGGTACACCGGCTGGCTGAATCTGCTGGGCCTGCTCGGCGCGATCGCCGGCATCGACTACGGAGCGGCCCTCTTCATCGGGGCGTTCCTCAATCTCCAGTGGGGTTTCGATCCGACCCCCGGCTCGACCTTTCTGATCTTTCTCGCCATTCTGCTGCTCCACGCCGGGCTCAATCTCTTCGGAGTGCGGCTGGTCAGCCTGCTGAATTCGGTCAGTGTGTGGTGGCATCTGGGCGGAGTGGGCCTGATCGTCGGCGCGATCGCGATCGTGCCCGACAACCATCAGTCGCCGGAGTTCGTGTTCACCGAATTCGTCAACAACACGGGGTGGGAGAATCCGCTCTACGTGGCCGCGATCGGCCTGCTGCTGGCCCAGTACACCTTCTCCGGCTACGACGCCTCGGCCCATCTGTCGGAGGAGACGTCCAACGCCTCCGTCTCGGCGGCCAAGGGCATCGTCCGGGCGATCTGGGTCTCCTGGATCGCCGGTTTCGTCCTGCTGACGGCGCTGACCTTCGCCATCCAGGACTACAACGGGGCGCTGGAGAGCGAGACCGGGGTGCCACCGGCCCAGATCCTGCTGGACGCGCTGGGCTCGGGCGGTGCCGCGGCGCTGCTGCTGGTAGTGATCGTGGCCCAGTTGTTCTGCGGGAACGCGGAGGTCGCGGCGGCCAGCCGGATGGTCTTCGCGTTCAGCCGGGACAACGCCCTGCCGGGGTCGAAGCTCTGGCGCCGGGTCAGCAGCCGGACCCTCACCCCGGTCCCCGCGGTCTGGCTCTCGGTCTGCTTCGCCGGGGTGCTGGCGCTGCCGTCGCTCTGGTCGAGCACCGCCTACGGCGCGGTGACCGCGATCAATGTCATCGGGATCACCCCGGCCTACATCATCCCGGTCTATCTGAAGCTGCGGGCCGGTGACCGGTTCCAGCCCGGACCGTGGACGCTGGGCCGGTGGAGCAAGCCGGTCGGCTGGATCGCGGTGGTGTGGGTGGTCTGTGTGACGGTGCTCTTCCTGCTGCCGCAGTCCAGTCCGGTGACGGCGGACACCATGAACTACGCCTCGGTGGCGCTGGCTTCGGTGCTGGCTCTCGCCACGGTCTGGTGGTTCGTGGCCCGGCGTACGTACAGCACCCCGCCGCCGTACGGCTCGGCACGGGAGCAGGCGGAGATCGCGGAACACATCGTCTGATGTTCCGTACGGCGGCCCCTGACCGTCGCGAGGGGGCCGGTCCCGCCGACTGGACCGGCCCCGTAACCGTGCCCGTACCCCGTACCCGCGCCCCGGGCGGCGCGCCGTGCGACGAGCGGCCGTGCCGGGAATGTCAGTGGTCCGCGAGATGCTGGACGGACCGTGACCGCGCCGAGGGGGAACAGTGAGATGACCGATCCGGAGAGGGCCGCGGCCCAGGCATACGTACGGCTGCTGAGCGCCACCCGGGCCGTGCTGGACGACGAGCGCCCCGCCGCCGCGCTGCCGCTGCTGACCGCGCCGATGGCGGAGGCCGACCTGGCGCTGGCCGCGCTGGGAATGGCGGGCAACGAGGCGGCGTTCTTCCGGCTCGTCGGCCGGCTGCGGCCGGTGCCGCCCGGCGGGGAACCGGACTGACCTGCGATCGTCCGGCAGGTGTTCGCCCCGGGCCGGGAGTCCGGCCCGTGCGAGTCCCCGGTCATTCCCGGGTACGAGGCCCGGACACGCGCTCTGTACGCCGTCACCGCCTCCGCACGCCCCCTGGTCACCCGACGCACCCTCGCACACTCCCTTGTCGACATGTCGTCGTATTTCTACCGTCCCCGGTGACCACGGAAAGACCCCGCGACGCGGGGCCGTTCGAAGGGGGAACGGATGAGATTCACCATGCGACGTACCTGGGCGGTGGTGGTGGCGCTGCTGCTGCTTCCGCTGAGCACCGTCGCGGCACGGGCCGGGAGCGGCGACGCCCTCTCGGCCGATCTGGTGGCGAAGATGAGTCCCGAGCGGCAGGCCGAGGTACTGGCCCCGCTGCGCGCCGCGGCCGAGGCCGTGGACAAGGTGGGCCGCGGCAGCCACTCCGATGTGTACACCCAGGTCGCCCTGGGCACCGACTACCGTTCGGTCAAGGTCTATCTGACCGATGTCGCACAGGGGGCCGGCTTCCTGGCGGCCGTCCGCCGTACCGCGCCGAACGTCGACGCCGGACTGATCGACGTCCTCGCCGGCCAGAAGACCCGTAAGCAACTCGACGCGGAGATCTCCGCCCTCACCTCCCGGCGCGATCTGCCGTTCGACATCACCCTCGCCGGTCCGTCCGTGGACGGCGGATCGATCGATCTGCTGGTGGACGACCCGGCCGCGGCCCGCGCCTACTTCGCCAAGCCGTCCGTGGCGAAGGACCGCGAGGAAGCGTCCGCGACACCCCTGCGGATCAACAAGTCGACCGGAGCGGCACCCCTGACCCGGGAGAACGACACCTCGCCGTTCTACGCGGCCGCGGCGCTCGGCCCGGGCTCCGGCGGACGCTCGCGCTGCACCAGCGGCATCCCCTCGATCAGTACCTGGGACGGCCGCCAGTGGCTCGTCACCGCCGGGCACTGCTACAACGTGGGCGACCATGTCTACGCCCTCGGCGGCAACTACATCGGCCAGGTGAAGTACAAGCGCCCCGAGATCGACTCCCTGTTCATCGAGACGCCGACCCTCCGCTACACCTGGGACGGGGTGGACGCCGCGGGATATGTGCGCTACCTGAACGGTGTCCGCAATGTCGCCGTCAACGACTTCACCTGCCAGCTCGGCTACAACTCCAAGGTGGTCTGCAACATCCGGACCGTCTACGCGGGCAACGCGACCTGGCCGGTCGACGGCTACACCATCCGGGGCAGCTACGGCGTGCCCCACTACGGCGGGATCGTCGGCCGCGGCGGGGACAGCGGCGGCCCGGTGATCACGGTCAACCACCCCGACTCGCGTCAGCTCAACGGCATCATCAGCTACGGCACCGGGTGCAACGCCGCCCGGGAGTGCAGCGGCGGTGTCGCCTGGGTCGATGTCTGGACCATCTTCAACAACTTCGCGATCAAGCTGAACCCCAGCTGACCGCGGACCGGGTGCCTCCGGCGGCTCGACGGCCGCCGGGGGCGCCCGGCCCGTTCCCGTACGGGCCCCGGGGACACGCTCCCCGGGGCCCGTACCGCTCCCTCCCGTACCGGCACGGGAGCGTCTCCCCCCGGCCGGTACGGCTCCCGGATCCCCGGCCGACTCCGGGCCCCGGAACCAGGGTCGCGAAACGCCCCTGCCGGAAGGCTGTTGACGCACCCCCGGCGTGCGCCTCGATGCTCTCCCTCGTTCCCATCAGTGAGTGGACGACCACACGAAGGTGCATGTCATGAAACTCCGCAGAACCGGCCGCCCGGTCCCGCCCCGCGGCCGTCTCGCGATCGTCGCCACGGGCCTGGCGTCGGTCGCCGCGCTCGTCATCCCGAACGTCACGGCGTCCGCCGCGCCCGCCGACCGGCCCGCGCAGGCCACCAAGAGCACGCAGGGCACCGCGCCGTACCACCGGGGTCCGGTCCTCGACGTCGAACAGACCGAGCGGGCCCGGGTCGACGAGTGCTTCAAGTCGATCGGCGGGTCCCGGCCCGCGCCGAGCGGCGGCTCCTGCCCCTCCGGATTCCAGCCGAAGATCAACGGCGCCTATGTGTGGAGCGCCGCCCGCTCCGGCGACTACGCCTACTTCGGCACCCTGGCCAATGTCACCTGCAACGCCTCCTCCACCTACAGCGGCGATCTCACGCCCCACCTGGTGAAGAACGCCGACGTCTGCGAGTACGGCAAGGGCGCGGGCGCCGACGCGCTGGGCCCGATCTACGGTGACGCGCGGACCCCGCAGGTGCTGCGGGTGAACGCGGACACCCAGAAGACCGAGGACATCACCCCGGTCTCGGACCCGCTGATCAAGCGGACCGTGGGGCTGCGCGGCGCCGCCGCGCACAACGACGTGGTCTTCCTGTTCGGCCAGTTGGTGGCCGAGGGCCAGACCGTCGGCCACGGTCTGTCGATGTTCGCCTTCGAGGGCGCCACGGGCCGCTTCCTCGGTTCCAAGGCGTATACCGACCTGGTCAGCGCGCGCGGCGGAGTGGTCGCCGCGGACGGCAACCTGTATCTCGCCGGGCGGGCCCCGGGGGTGAACGGCGGCCGGATCCTGCGCTGGGCCGGTGACAAGACGAATCCGTTCGTCTTCGAGACCGTCGCCCAACTGGAGAATGACCCCGGCTATCTGACCACCTTCAAGGACCGGCTGGTCGCCTCCGGCTGGGGCACCCAGCTGCCCGGCGACAACGGGGCGGTCAGCGGGGGCGCGGCGAAGATCTGGATGAGCCCGCCGATCCCGTCCGCCGGACTGACCTTCGACGCGGCGGCGGCCTGGAAGCCGGTCTTCTCCTGGGACCAGTACGACCCCGACCCGGCGCTCAGCAAGGGCGTGGCGTGGGGCGCGCTCGCCGAGTGGAAGGGCGAGTTGTACGTCGGCAGCTACAACCAGGCCGCGGTCGGCGCCGTCCAGACGATGTGGAAGACCTACGGACAGCCCCGGAGCGACGCCCTGCGGCAGCGGGACATGATCTCCGGCTCCCGGCCGACGACGGTCTTCCGGATCAGCGACCCCGGGACGGCGGACCAGCGGACGACCCTGCTGTACGGGGAGCGGAAGCTGCCGGTCTACAACCCCAACACCAAGCTGTGGACCGCCAAGCCGAATCTGCTGGGCCAGAGCCCGAAGTTCGGTCCCTCGGGGTTCAACGGCAATATCGGCAACGCGTACGCGTGGACGTTCACGGTCTTCCAGAACCGGCTCTACGTGACTCCTCCCCCTCGTGGATGAGGGGGCTTCTCGTTATGCCGGGTTGGCGTCGCGACGGACCAGCCCGGCCCGTAGAACGTTGGTTGCCCCCACGACGTCGGCGTGTGCTGTGTGGCCGCACGAGACGCAGTGGAACTTCTCCTGGGTGGGCCGGTTCTCCGCTGCGACGTGCCCGCATTCGGGGCAGGTCCGGGAGGTGTTGCGGGGGTCCACGGCGATCACTTCCCGTCCGGCGCTTTCAGCCTTGGCGTGCAGGATCGTCAGGAACACCCCCCATCCGGCATCCGAGATCGAACGGTTGAGCCCAGCCTTCGCGGCGGCCCCGTTGGGCAAGAAGCCGCCCACTTGTTCGGGGTCAGGTTTCGAGGCGGGGGCTTTGACCATGTTGCGGATCTTGAGGTCCTCGTGCGCTATCAGGTCGTGCTCGCGGACTAGGTGTATTGACCACGAGCGTTGTTGACGGTTCCGGGTCTTGATCATGGCGAAGACCTCCGGTGTGGTGGAGGTGTCTAGGCTCCACACCGCA